>JAUVON010000080.1 GCA_030599175.1 Desulfobulbaceae bacterium
AAATTTCGATCTTTTCCCCCATATGACTGTCCTTGAAAACCTTATCCTGGCTCCTGCCTGGATTCTCAAAATGCCCAGGAAAAAAGCGGAAGAAATGGCCATGGCACTTCTGGAGCGGGTACAGATTCATGACCAGGCGTCTAAAATGCCCGGGCAGCTCTCCGGAGGGCAGCAGCAGCGGGTGGCAATTGCGAGAGCCCTGTGCATGAATCCCAAGGTAATGTTATTTGATGAACCCACATCAGCACTGGACCCGGAAATGGTAAAAGAGGTTCTCGATGTGATAAAAAACCTTGCTGAAGATGGAATGACGATGATCTGCGTAACCCATGAAATGGGGTTTGCAAAACAGGTTGCCAATAGAATAATTTTCATGGATCAGGGTGAAATAGTAGAAGAAAATGAGCCGAATGAATTTTTTACCAACCCCAGATGGGACAGAACACAAAAGTTTTTAAGCCAGATTCTTTAAACAGGGAAATGGGATTTATGGGAAAACCCTTCTATGTATTATGTGTATTGTTACTGTCTATTTTTTTAGCTGGTTGTGATACTGAAAAAACAAAGATATCAGGTAGCAGTGGTGGAGTTCAAAAAATTATTCAGCTTGACAAACTTGCTCCGCTTCCCCCAAAAAAAGTAACTGATGGTGAGGATATTATTAGAGTGGCTGTTGCTGCAATCCTCTCCCCAACCGGAACAATTGATTCCTACTCGCCATTTCTGGCTTACCTGGAAAAGAGTCTTGATAGGCCTGTAAGGCTTGTACAAAGGAAAACGTATGAGGAAATAAATGACCTATTGTCAGAAGGGAGTGTTGATATCGCTTTTATCTGTACAGGTGCATACCTTGAAGGAATAAAGAAGGATATCATGTCTATTCTTGTCGTTCCACAAATAAATGGACAGTTAACTTATCAATCTTTTGTTATTGTTCAGGAATCGTCAACTCTCAGGTCTCTGGAGGATCTTCGGGGGAGGATATTCGCATTTACTGATCCGATATCAAACACCGGATATTTTTATCCAGTCTCACTCCTCACCAAAAGAGGGGAGACCTCGGAATCTTTTTTCGAAAGGACAATTTTCACCTATAGTCATGATCGCTCAATACAGGCTGTAGCTGATGGTGTAGCTGATGGGGCTGCAGTAGATAATCTTATTCTGGAACATGCCCGGCGTCGAAATCCTGAACTTACCGATCTTATCAGAGTTATAAGGAAGTCTGAAAAATTCGGCATTCCCCCTGTTGTAATTCCCCGGCAACTTGAATCCAGTGATAAAAAAGTGCTCGAGAGATTCTTACTCGATATTCACAATCATGAAGAGGGACGTCAGGCACTTGCAGCACTTGGCATAGAAAAGTTTGTCATGCCGGATCTCTCCCTGTATAATTTTTAGTGCCTTACGCCAGAACTTCTGCAAGAAAAAAAAAGAAGTCGAGGAAGGTCGTTTAAAATGATATTGTTGAATATACTTCCAAGGCACTTATCCAAGCATTCTAAAAGTTCCGGTTTGTTCATGTACCGGAAAAACAAAATTTTCCCATCAGCAAAAGAAAGGCTGAGAGCTGAAGGCTGCTAGCCTAAAAGCCTTCAGCCTAAAAAGCTTCAGCCTGCCCGTAGGGCATTATGTTCGGGTGAAAATGGCCTTTATTTCAAAAATGTTAAATGCATCGGAATTGCCATTTTGGAACAAAGTCAAAGATGCATTGTTCAGTGTTCCACTACGATATAAAATTATGGGGCTCGCAGCTGGTCTGGTTGCTCTTTCCGGGACAGTAACCATTATTAAAGTCCAAAATATTTTAACGTCTAACATGGAAACTCTTTTGCGTGAAAAGAGTACAGCTGTTGCCAGAGAGCTTGCTTCCCATTCAAGAGAATATATTCTAATCAATGATCTTTATGGACTGACAAGGCTTCTTAAAGATATTGTAGAAAACAGATCTGAAGTACGATACGGTTTTGTGGTTGACCCTCATTATAACGTCCTCGCCCACTCTTTTTCTCAAGGATTTCCCCTTGAACTCCTGGAAGGAGAACAACGATTGAACTTCCAGGATCGTACAGTTTCACTGAATACTAATGAAGGTATCATCTGGGATACGTTTTATCCGATACTTGAGGGTGAGGTCGGGGGTGTGCGTGTGGGCATCACAGAGGCCGTCATACGGCAGCAGACATCAGTTTTTCTGCGTTCCCTCTTTATACACACAGCTGCAGTTATATTTGTTGCTTTAGTCTTTTCATTTCTTTTGACCTTAATCATCACGAAACCGATAAAAAAACTCCTTGAAGCCACGCATTCCCTCAGAAAGGGCAAATACGATATTATTAATGACAAATTTCCCCAGGACGAAGTTGGAGATCTTGTAATAGCCTTTAACGGCATGACTCGTCAGCTGCAGCAGGCTGAAATTGACCGTAAAGACAAAGAACAGATACGAAGTGATTTTCTACAGCGTATTATTTCTACTCAGGAGCAGGAGCGCAAAAGAGTTTCCCGGGAACTGCACGACCAGACAGGCCAGGCTCTTGCCTCCATAATGGTTCGCTTAAATGTTCTCGGTAAAGGAGATAAAACAGATTCATCAGATTCTATTTCCTCCCTGAAGAAATCCCTTATTGAAGAAATGGGTGCTATTCATAATCTTGCACTGGAGTTGCGGCCAAGTGTTCTGGATGATATGGGTCTTGTTCCCGCTCTTGAGCTTTATATAAATCAGTTTCGGGAACGATATGGCCTGAGTGTGGAATTTGTTAAAATCAGTATGGAGGGCAGGAGGGCTGATCACTGTGTGGAAACCTGTATATATCGGATTATACAGGAATCTTTGACTAATGTTGTGAAACATGCAAAAGCGGATACTATAAAAATTCTATTAGAATTGAGGCAGGAGACAATTCGCGGTATAATAGAGGATAATGGCTCAGGATTTAATTTGGGGAATATTCCCAGAGAACGTCTCGGTATTTATGGAATGGAAGAGCGCGCAAGCCTGCTGGGAGGAGTCTTAAAACTAGACTCTGAACCCGGTCAGGGTACGATGGTTTCGTTTACAATTCCTGTAGAAGGGACAATAGAATGTTATGAATGAAAAAATATCGATTGTTATCGTTGACGACCATTCTCTCCTTGTGTCGGGTTTATGTCTTCTTCTCAATTGTGAAAATGATATGGAGGTTGTTGGTGAAGCTGACAGTGCAGAAAATGCACTACAGCTTATCGAGAGACTGGAGCCTGCTATTGTGCTTTTAGATATCAGTCTTCAGGATACAAGCGGCCTTGATCTTCTCCCCCAGATAATAGAGCGGAACGTCAATACAAAAGTCATAATGATGACCATGCATGAGGACAACCAGTATCTGGAAAAGGCTCTTGAAAGCGGAGCAAGCGGCTATGTCTTGAAAAAAGGTCTGGATGTGGATCTGTTGTATGGTATTCGCTCGGTTTGTCGGGGTGAAGTGTATGTCCAGCCTTCAATGGTAAAATCTTTCATCTCGGAATCTAGGCAACAGATTACTGCAAAGATGCAGGATAATAATTCACTTCTCTGGAACGCCTTGAGTGAAAGGGAACAGCAAGTAGTGTTTGGCGTAGCAAAAGGTTATACGAGTAAGGAGATTGCCGGGAAGCATTTTCTCAGTGAAAAAACGGTATCTACATACCGTTCGCGGGCAATGACAAAACTTGGTTTTGATACAAGAGCAGAATTGGTTGCGTTTGTCATTGAACTGGGTATTTTCAAAAAGGAAGATCTCTGATATCAGGCCATACCACATTGTAGGCATTTCTCCTACAGTACCAGCAGTATCATCTCCTCAAAATCCTACACGAATTCATACTTTCTCCGATTTACATTGCACACTTTTTAATGCATACTTTGTGGTAGTTTTTTGTCCGGCCCAGTGGAATTATGTTCCAACTTAATCCTGTAAAAAAAATTAAAGGAGGGAGACATGAAAATCAAGCGGAGAGATTTCCTTAAACTCAGTGTTGCAACAGGTGCTGCTGCAACAGTATTCAGGAGGCAAACCCTGAATGCTTTTGCTGAAACAAAGAAATCAACCTTGATAGGAGAACGGCCTGGAGAATGGAAGCCTTCTACCTGCCAGGGTTGTACCACCTGGTGCCCCGTGGAGATTTTCGTCCAGGATGGCAGAGCTGTTAAGGTAAGAGGGAACCGATACTCTAAACAGAATGATGGAAAAGTGTGTCCACGTGGGCATCTCTCTTTACAACAGGTATATGACCCTGACCGGATTAAGGTGCCGATGAAACGAACTAATCCCCAGAAAGGGCGTGGAGTTGATCCCAGATTTGTGCCGATATCCTGGGATGAGGCTTTAAATACCATTGCCGACAAGATAATGGAACTTCGCGACGCAGGTGAACCGGAAAAATACTGTCTTATGCGTGGTCGATATACGTATATGCGTGATATTATATATGATGCAATGACGAAAGTTATTGGCTCGCCGAATAATATCTCACACAGTTCCACATGCGCAGAGGCTGAAAAGTTTGGTTCCTATTATACCGAAGGATACTGGTCCTATCGTGATTATGATCTCGACAAAACGAAATATCTGCTGGTCTGGGGCTGTGATCCTGTTAGTTCAAACCGCATGATACCTGCTGCCATCAAAAAGCTAGGTGATGTAATTGACAGGGCGACTGTTGCGGTTGTTGATCCCAAGATGAATAACACATCAGCAAAAGCACATGAATGGCTGCCTGTTCAGCCTGGAACTGATGGAGCATTAGCACTTGGTATTGCACACGTCTTACTTATCGATGGAACTTGGTATAAAGATTTTGTTGGTGATTTCAAAGATGGCAAAAACCGCTTTAAATCCGGTGAAGAAGTTGACGAGACCACTTTTGAGGATAAAGAAGCCCATGGCGTAGTCAAGTGGTGGAATATTGCAGTTAAGGATATGACACCCCAAAGGGCAGCGGAGCTTTCAGGAGTCTCGGCGGATCAGATCATTCGAGTTGCAAAAGGTATGGCTCAAGCCGCTCCCAATGTGTGTGTCTGGATGGGTCCCGGATGTGCAATGCATGTCAGAGGTGGCTATTCAGCCATGGCTGTTCACGCTTTGGCGGGTCTTACTGGTGGTACAGACAATGAAGGTGGTTCTCTGCAGACTGCAAAAATCCCGGTCAACAAGCTCAATAAAGATTTACTGAAGACCTTCCAGGATGATCTTGCCAAAAAACACTCCAAAATGAAAAAAATCGACCAGCGGGGTTATCTTAATCTGCCGGCTATCAGTAAGGGCAAATCGGGTGGGGGTGTTTCTACCAATAATGTACCCAATGGTATCCTGAACAAGGATCCCTACGGGATAAAGATGATTGTCGGCTATATGAACAATTTTGCTTTTTCCTGCAATGGTACAGACCGTTGGGAAAAGGCCTTATCATCAGTGCCTTTCACCGTACATCTCACCACCAATGCTTCTGAATTTTCCCAGTTTGCAGATATTGTCCTTCCCTGTGTAGTCAATATGTTTGAAAAGTACGGTTTTGTGAAGACAAAGGCTAATCGCTACGCCACATGCACTCTGCTGCAACCGGTCATTGAACCGGTTTGGGATGTAATTACTGATGAATCGGAGTTTCCTTTTTTGATTAGTGAGAAACTTAAAGAGCGTGGTTTTCCAAATTTATATGACGCGCTCACCACCATGTATGCTGATCCGGAGACTGGAAGAAAGGCTAAAAACGCTAAAGAATTTACCGAATATGCCCTGAAATATTATACTGCTCCATTATGGGATGGTAAAAAGGACAGCCACGGAGACAAAATTAATGGCTGGGAGGAGATGAAGAAACGAGGCATGTGGAATTCAGATGCGTATAAGTACAAAAAACATTGGGGTGGGAAATATAAAACGAAGACCGGAAAGTTTGAGTTTTATAGTGAAACTCTGAAAAAAGCTCTTGGCGGGCATGCTGAGAAACATGGGGTAGATATTGACAAAGTCCTGGAGGAAAGTAATTACACTGCCCGTGGAGAAATGGCATTTGTTCCGCATTACGAACCGCCGTATCGCAGTGGGGATATGAAAGAATATCCTTTTGTTTTTATCGATTATAAATCTCGTTTGAATCGTGAAGGACGAAGCCAGAACTGTCCATGGTATTATGAATTCAAACACGTTGATCCAGGTGATGTGTCCCACCAGGATTCGTTAAAAATCAACCCGTCAGATGCAAAAAAACTTGGTGTTAAAGATGGTGACAAAGTTCGTATCTCTTCTACCGGGGGTAGTGGTGAATGTGTAGCCCATCTCTGGGAGGGTGTTCGGCCGGGAACTGTTGCCAAGTCATACGGACAGGGCCACTGGGCCTATGGGCGTACCGCTGCAGCTGATTATGCTAAAGCAGAGGAACGTGGCATCAATAACAACACCATTATTCCCTGGGAGATAGATCGACTCTCTGGTTCCAACGCCAGGAACGGTGGACATGCTGTGGTCAAAATAGAGAAGGTTTAATTGAGAGGAGGACACAATAATGACGCAATATTCGATGGTTATAGATTTGAGAAAATGTGTGGGCTGCGGTGCATGTGCTCTTGCCTGCAAAACTGAAAACAATACTGCGCTCAGGAGAAACGGCCAGACTCACAATTGGGCGGATTTTCTGCACGAAACAACGGGGAAATTTCCTGATACCAAATACAAAACCACTCCTGTCCTGTGCAATCATTGTTCCAATGCACCCTGTGTTGAGGCCTGTCCGGTGGAGCCTAAAGCTATGTACAAAACGCCTGACGGCATTACGATGCATAATAGCGAGCGGTGTATCGGTTGTCGCGCCTGCCAGGAGGCCTGTCCATATAGCATGGACGAGGTTGCACGTGACGGAGAGTATGGTGAGTACAGTGTAATCAGCTATAATGAGGAAGATGAAGCGACACAGCCATTTTACAGGGATAACAAGCCACTGATCCCCGGGTGTACTTCCTCGGGGATAGATACGGCAAGGGCTGTTCGTGCTACCCCGCCCTATAGGACTTTGTATGATCATTCGGACTATGAAGATGTAAGGCGTTCAAATATTGTGGAAAAATGTATTTTTTGCGATCATAAAGTGAAGAACGGGGAGTTGCCGTATTGTGTAGAGACCTGTCCGGCAGAGGCCAGGATTTTCGGAGACTCCAGTGATCTGAAAAGTGAGGTGAGCGTACTGTTGAAGAAACATAGTTCAACGGTGCTCAAACCCGATGAAGGTACAAAACCTAATGTCTTTTATATAAGAGATTATGGTGTGAAAAGCTGACCATCGATGAACCGACTGCTACAATATGTCTGAGAGAGACCAAAGGCCGGAATATAAAATACCCGGCCTTTGGTTAACGATAACAGGAGCTGTTAATGGATGAAATTGCGACAAAACAGCAGCTGAGTGACTGCCTCAAACTTATGGCCGCATTTTTTTATGAGCCTGAAACTGAACTCTTTGAGGAGGAGAATGTTTGCCGGAATCTCTCAAATCTTTTTCAATCCTTTTGTCCTGAAGCGTGCATATCCGTCGATGATATGTACCTGGCTTTACAAAACAGCAGCCAGGAAGAGCTTCAGATTGCCCATGCTGAACTGTTTGTTGGTCCTTTTACACTCAAAGCCTCACCTTATGGCTCTACCTATCTGGAAAAGACACGCATGGTTATGGGTGAATCCACCATGGAGGTTTTAAAACATTACGAAAGAGTTGGCCTGGAGGTTGATATTAAACAGCCGCCTGATCACATTGCTATTGAACTTGAATTCTTATCCTATCTCTGTGGTCTTGAAGCAGAAGCTTTGCAAGACGGGGATCGAAAAAAGGGTGTAGAGCTAGCAGCAGAGCAGAAGTCATTTCTGAGGGCATATGTACTTCCCTGGATGCCTCAATTTGTCGAAAATATACGGACTGGTACAGAAAACACATTTTATCTCTGTCTTGCAGACTGTTTCGAAAAATTTCTACGTCAACTTACTATTTTGTCAAAAGATACAGACAGTTACAGTTCAGGTGTGAAGAAAATATATGTTGACGCAACCATTCATTGACAAGCTGCTCGCCGATTTAGTGGTGAAAATTGAATTTGACGTTCGTCATTGTCTGCGTTCAAGGTTGAATAATAATAATTGCTCACGTTGTTTGGATGTCTGTCCGAGTGATGCCCTTGAATTGCACTCCAGGCAAATTACTTTTAATACTGAAAAATGTACAAGCTGTTTGCGGTGCGCAGCTGTGTGCCCAAATGATGCTTTTGTGCATCCCATGGATTTCGGTCTTCTGATACAGGTTCTGGCCGAGCAGGAGATGGTACTGCTATCCTGTGAAAAAGGAACTTATAATTATAATCATATCATTATCCCCTGTATCGGTTTTCTTTCTGAGCCGATACTCGCCGTCATGAACAGTGTAGCCAAAGGAAATTGCTTTATCGATATCAGTCGCTGTATTAAATGTGCGAACAGCTATTGCCTGGAAACCCTGCATCAAAACATGCAGAACCTTATTGACAGAACGAGAGAAAAAGGAGAAATCAGGCTGAGTTATCTTTCTGGGAAAGAGCCTGGTTTGGTTTCCGGGGAAAAAATTGAAAAGAGGAGATTTTTACGGTTTATCAGAAAAACGATCATTAATATTGTCAAAGAGGCGGTCAGTTTTCAGCTTCCTGACTCAGGAGAAACAAAAGATCCACATCGTAAAGATCAAATCAAAAATAGCGCTGCGCTGCAGTTAGCTTTATGTATAATGCCGGACAAAAGAATATATGAGAGGGACGTGTTGCTCTCATACTTTTTCTCTGTTATCGCCAATGAACAGTGTGATTGTTGTCCATCGTGTACAGGCATGTGTTCTACTGGAGCATTGAAAAGGAAAAAAGAGAATGGTAATAAATTTCTTACTTTCACAAGCGCAAACTGCAGTGGTTGTGGTCTGTGTGTTGATTTCTGCAGGAAGTCTGCTCTAACTCTTAAAAGTGGTTTTTCAGAAGATCCAAACAACGCCCTGTTTATCGCCCGCCATCCATTGCAAACGTAATTCATAAACCTTCCCAATACTATCTTCTCCAAAAAATATTACGTCCTGTTTGCCATCTGATGCACCTTAAGGTAAGATGGGAACGGATTCCTGGGAGTTATTCAATTTGTCAGGAACGTGATTTGAATTTTAGCCGTATATGAAAAACGCAGGTAACGTATAAACCAATGTAACCAAGGAGGCTACCACCATGAAAAAACTGTTCGCATTCGCTACTATCCTTGCTGTCACCCTGTCGACCAACGCCCTGGCCCAGGACACGCTGAAAATTTTAACCTGGAAAGGGTATGCACCACAGGAACTGGTTGATAAATTTGAAAAAGAAACAGGCATCAAAGTTGAATTGACCTTTTCCAATAACGAGGAGATGATCGCTAAACTTCGGGCCACTCGCGGCGCCGGTTTTGATCTGGCCCAGCCGAGTCAGGATCGGATTTCTTCCGTGCAGGAAAAATTTAAAATTTATCAACCGATGGACTACTCCAAGATCAACGCCGACCAGTTGATCGGATCAATGCTTGATGCGGTGAAAAAGAACACCAAGGTTGGCAGTGATTCCTATGGAGTTCCTTTTTGCTACGGTACCTCCGGCCTGATCGTAAACAAGAAGATGGCGGCTGATGCCAAGGATTACAGTGCCCTCCTTGACGAGGCCTATAAGGGGCGGATTAGCTATCGGCTCAAACGTCCAACTTTGATCGCTTTGGCTTTTGCATCCGGCGATGATCCATTTGCCAAATATGCGGATGCCGAAGCTTATAAGGCCTTGATGGACTCTGTTGCGGACAAAATGATCAGTGCT
>JAUVON010000141.1 GCA_030599175.1 Desulfobulbaceae bacterium
GTGACATTGTCCAGGTTGCTGTGCGGCATAAAAGGTCAGATTCTCCATTGGCCAGAGCGGTAAAGCGTGCCTGACTACTGACAGATTGGATTTCCATTTTCTTTTTGTCTCCAAAAATGGCTGCCGCTACAGCCTGACATACTGACACATCAAGGCCATACCAGTTGCCGTTGGCATCGAGATTATAAAAACCACCTGAAGGCGTACCAACCTGACAGCGTAAGTGGCCACGTTTTTTAACAGTATCTAATGTACCACCTGCTGAAGCGGCAATGGGAGCTACCATTACCGCAAACGCTACAATCGATGTGAGTAGTGTTGAGAGTTTCATTGAGTTTTTCCCTCCATTTAAGAGTTTTTGATTTGATGCTGACTAAATAATCACTTTACAAATCAGCAATCATGAAAGTGAAAAACAAGAAGTTTTTCACCCGAAGTTACCTTTGTTGGCGACTACCTTCCCGGTATGAAACAGAATATCAGAGCCTTCAGCTCCTCCTTTTTTTTGTATTGCTTATCGGTTTTTGAAAATACCTTCAAAGGTGCGACGAACATGTTGTTTCATAAGTTTTCCAGCCTTATCAGCATCCCTTTTTGCTATGGCTTCCGTGATTTTCATGTGCTGGGCTGGAGAAATCTTAAACTCCCTCTCTGCCATGCTCACCTTAAATTGATAATAGCGAAAGAAAACATAGCAATTTGATCGCCAAAAAATGTGCTGGCTATATTGCTGCAAATATTTATTTTTACTTATTTGTGCTATGAAACTGTGGAAGGTTTCATTAATTGCTGAATAGCCGATTATATCCCCCGATTCTCCGGTCTCCACTTCCTCCTGGAGAATCATCTGAAGTTCGTCAATATCTTCATTCGAGGCATGGAGAGCGGCCGATGCTGCTGCCTGAGACTCTATATTTTCACGTGCGAAAAAAACATGTTCAGCATCTTCCGGGGTCAAAGAGGGAATAAAACATCCTTTTTTACTCTTTTTATCGAGAAACCCTTTGGCTACAAGTTGTCCCAGCGCGTGATGCACCGGGGTTCGGGATTTTAGATTTAAACGCTCTGTTATTTCGGCTTCGAGAAGAAAATCACCAGGTTTGTAGTGGTTTTCAAGGATTAATGCAACAATTGAATCGTACGCAAATTCTTCAAGATTTTCTTTTTTTCTCATTTTTATGGGGCCCATTGTTAGAGCTTGACATGCGTTCATTTATGCGTACATTAATGCATTGTTGATTGATTCGTCAAGAGAATTTTTGTATGGTCGGAAGCATCAATTCAAAAAAGGGATGACCGGGTTCTGGACGTCTGATCAATGGAAATCATCACTGAATAGAGGAAAACAGGAGTGAATATTTTACATATATCCGATTTACATTTTGGAACACGCCATTGGGATGGTAATGACGAGATGTTGCTGGATAAAATCAATTCATATCCCGCCGATATGGTTATTAATACAGGTGACAACACCTCTGATGGGCTGGAAAGTGAGTATCAGGATGTGGCACGGTTCTTAAAGGGTATCACCTGTGAGAACGTTATTTCTATTGTCGGCAATCATGATAAACGAAATATGCGATCACATGAATATTTCGCGAAATACATCGATCATAATGAGATGATTTTACCGGCAAGACCAGACCTGACAACCAAGAAGAACCTTTACTTGCGACGGGATATTACAAAAGTAGATAATTATTTCACTGATATTAATTATATTAAGCTGCTTACTATTAATAGCACGACTGTTCTGGTTATCTGTATAGATTCCAATATTCTATATGAAGACGAAGGTTTCGTTGAGAAGGAAATTTTAAGAGAGATTTCCAGGAAGATTAACCGGATGAAATATGATAAGTCCATGATGTTGATTCACCACTCAATTCTCACCGGTGATGTGACTCCGCTTCTGAATCCATTATTATTGACCGCTTTTGTCAGGGAACATGAAATAGAGGATGTTTTCTGTGGTCACACCCACCTGCTGGAGTTGAGAAAAAGCACAGATCTCTATTTTAATAATTCTTTTACCCAGTACCTGGTTGGTTCACTGTCATCAAGCAACCGTGTGGGTGATGATAATATGTTTTTATTTTTGGAAAATTGGGGAACCTCCAAAGTGAGAATTCATTTGATTAGAATTCTTCTTGAAGATGGTGTTATGAGTTTTGTTGAAGAATTAATTTAAATTGAAGCAGTGGCTGATCACGAGATTCGAAAACCGTTACTTTCATACTTTTTTAATTTGCGCCACAGAGAAACCCGATCAATACCAATTATTTTGGCGGCTTTGGTTTTGTTGCCGTTGACGCTCCTGAGCACTGCCAGGATATATTCCCGCTCATTCTCCTCAAGACTCTTTTGGGTGTCCATATGCTTTGCAGGGGGCTGGCTTATCACAGGGTAGTTACAAGCATGCAATTCAGTGGGCAGGTGGCAGAGCTGAACATCGTCATCACCGCACAAAGCCAATGCCCGTTCTATAATATTTTCCAGCTCTCGTGCATTACCGGGAAAGTCATACTCTTCGAGGCACTTCAGAGCCCCAGTGCTGACGGCATGAGTTTGGTCATCCTCACGTGAAAACTTGGCAAGAAAATAGTTGACCAGCAGGGGAATGTCATCCCGGCGCTCACGCAAAGGGGGGATGTGCAGGGTCACCACGTTGAGGCGGTAGTAGAGATCCTGTCGAAATGCCCCATCCTCTATATCCTGCTTAAGGTCACGGTTGGTGGCCGCTAGAATACGCACATCAATGGGGATCTCCTTAGTGTCGCCTATACGAATTATCTTTTTTTCCTGCAGTGCCCGTAAGAGCTTGACCTGCATGACCAATGGCATTTCGCCGATTTCATCAAAAAGAACCACACCGCCGGAAGCAGATTCCAATAAACCCCGGTGCATTTTGCCAGCACCGGTAAAAGCATCCTTGGTATGACCGAAGAGTTCGTTGAGTACAAGCTCCTCATTCATGGCACCACAGTTGATTGGTAAAAATCGTTTGCCGGCTCGGGGGCTGAGCTCGTATATAGTCCGAGCCACCAGCTCTTTGCCGGTACCGGTTTCTCCCGTAATGAGGATATTACAATCCGATTGAGCGAAATGGGCAATAGCATCTTTTAATTTCAGGATTTCCCTATTATGGCCAATGAACTGAGTTACACCCTGCTGCGCTTTGATCCTCTGTTTCAAAAAACTGATTTCGCGGCGCAACATGGTTTTCTCAGTCGCCTTGACAATAAGGTCATGGAGCTCTTTCAGTTTGATCGGTTTGGCCATATAATAAAAGGCACCACGGGACATGGCCTTCACTGCGGAGTTAATAGTGGCGTAACCAGTGATAATTATTACCTCTATTTCAGGATAAAACTGTTTAGCACTCTCCATTACCTGGACACCATCAACATCCGGCATCTTAAGATCGGTAATAACCAGATCAAAAGCCTTGAGATTGAGAAGCGAAATGGCATCACTGCCATTTGCAGCCGTGGTTACCTGGTATCCCCGCTGCACCAGAAAATGACTGACATTCTGTAAATTAATTACCTCATCATCCACCAACAGGATGCTGATTGTAGCTTCTTCAGACATTTTTCTCCTGACTTGACTTAACTTGTGACAACATGGGGTTTATGGGCAAAGGGTAGAGTAATAACAAACTGAGTGCCTTTACCCTTCTCTGATTTCACCTGGATAGTACCATTATGCTTCTGAATAATGCCATAGACTACGGCCAGACCAAGACCGGTGCCATTCCCCTCATCTTTAGTGGTGAAAAACGGGTCGAATACTTTCTGCAGATTCTCTACTTTGATGCCGACACCAGTATCTCTTATGGTAATAATCGCCTGGTTGTCCTTGGCTACAGCTCTGATGTCCACTCGTCCTGGTGGGATTTCAATAGCCTGAACACTATTAATAATCAGGTTGAGCAATGCCTCCACCATCTTCTGGACATCAAGATTCAGAGTGAAATTTTCCGGAACATTATGTTCAACAGTGATGCCGGCAGGAACCTCACTGGCGACAAGATGCATGACCTTATCCACCACTGTCTTTAATTGAACTTCCTTCATTGAGAAAGTTTGGGCCCTGGAAAATTCCAGCAGTTCCCGAACAATTTCACCAGCTCGCTGAGTTTCCTGATCAATAGTCTTTAACATCTGCATGACAAAAGGACATTGTTCAGCATCAGTTTCAGCCAGGGCAAGCTGGCAGGATGTGGCAATATTATTGAGCGGGTTGTTAATCTGATGGGCTGTGCCCGAGGCAAGGGTTCCAATGGAAGAAAGCTTCTTGGCCTGAAAGAGTTGCTCCTGATGCTCTTCCAACTCTGTGACCATGTTATTAAAGGTGTGCAGCACCGAGTTAACCTCATCACGCTTTGGGGGCAGTGGCAACTTGCGAAAAGTGCCCGCCGCGATAGCTTTCGCTGCTGTTTCAATAGATTTCAGCGGGATAATGATTGTGCCGTAAAGAAGTGCCAAAGCAGCAATAGTAAGGAGAATAAAAATGGCAATAGATTGAAAGAGCAATACCTTAAAATGGCTAACAAAATCTGTCATTTTTTTTTGCTCATTTTGGACAAGTTTATCAGTAATACGAACCAAATCATGGCCAATATGCCGTAAAGTTACCAGTGGAGAGCACTCGGAATCACTGATTTCCTGCATACATGTAGCTTTAAAAGCATGAAACGTTTCTACATAATCCCAAAGTTTTTTTTGCAGCTCATCCAATTGATGGGGATGGGCAATTAATGTTGAATCTCTTTTCAGCTTGGATATATATTGCTGAGCTTCATTCACATATTCGATAACTCGAAGATAATCTTCTTCATCGTGACGAATGATGAAGTTTTTCTCGTAACGTCTGATTTCAAGACATGTATTGCTGAGCTTCCCGGCATGCATAAGATGGGAGACATCCTCTTTAAATATATTGAAATCACGAAGGTAAATACTACCATAAATGGCGTAGAAAGCGAGGTAGAGCAAGAGCCATAAAATCATTTTTTGACGTATATTCAGATAAATCATAATGGATTCTTTAAAAGGCAGTTGAAATTTTATGTCATCTGAGAAAGAGATCTTCAACCGAGACAAATGAGCGAATTAGATTTTGGATGAACCGTTGCTCTCACTCTCTTTTGCAATTTCCAGACCATAAGGACTAAGGCTTACCTGCTTGATCTCAATCAGCAAGACATGTTTCTTTTGATTCCCAATGAGATGGAAAAACATTACCTGTGTTAAAGCTTTTTTAATAGAATAGCTTCTGTTTCGTTTTTAGGCAAAACAATGTTGCAACACGCAACAATTGTTTAAATTTGCAACATTGCAAAACGCAACAATTGCAGCATTAAATCGATTTATAGCTTTGATAAGCCAAGATAATTCAATTTTGGCTCACTCCATTATTACCCCATCGACCTCTGTTATCCTGTTACATATTGAAACAATCGGTAATTTCACTGTTTTCTTAAATATCTGAATATTTTCTTTTCAAATAGCTGGCACAACGGTTGCAATAAAATCACACAAAGTTCCATATTCCCTTACAATTTTCGTCGAAGCAGGAGACATGGGAAATAACAATATTTTTAACTACTGAAACAACGGGGAGAAAAATGACTTTGTCAATTATTCTTGTTATGGGAGTGCTGTTTTTAGCTATCTTGCTCTTTATTTTTGAATGGGTGCGTGTTGACGTTGTCGGCATCCTTATGATGATCATCCTTCCCTTACTTGGTCTTGTATCCCCCAAAGAGGCAATCAGCGGCCTGTCAAGTAACGCAGTGGTGTCAATCATTGCCGTAATTATTATCGGTGCAGGGCTGGATAAGACCGGTGCCATGAATTCCCTGGCCAGAGTACTTCTGAGGTTTGCAGGTAGAAGTGAGAGTCGTATCATGGTGCTCATCTCGGGTACGGTGGCATTTATCTCCAGTTTCATGCAAAACATAGGGGCAGCTGCCTTATTTATGCCTGCGGCAAAACGCATCTGTCGGCAGACCAACATCCCTGTTTCCCGTATTCTTATGCCCATGGGGTTCTGTGCCATTATCGGTGGCTGCATCACTCTTATCGGTTCCAGTCCCCTCATCCTGCTCAATGATGTGATGAAGATTTCCGACCCGAATGTTGAACCTTTTGGCCTCTTTGCTGTTACTCCGGTGGGTATTGCTTTGATTATCGCTGCCCTTATCTATTTCATCGTTTTTGGCCGCTTCATTCTACCTGCCGGTGATGGTCAGGAGGGGAGCTCTGGCCCAATGTCCAGTAATCTTGAGCAGACATATCAGGACATAGGTAATCTTTTCGAAATTCAGGTGCCGGACTCCTTTGACGGTCCAAAAACCCTTGATGAATGCGATATCCGACCGATATATTTTACAAGTGTGGTGGCCATTGCCTCCAAAGGCGGCACTACGAATTTTTCTCCGGATCTGACTGAGATTATTTCTGCTGGCGATACTCTTGCGGTTGAAGGTCCGCCCGAACTGGTCGTAAAGATGGCCCGGTCGTTCGGCTGGCAGATCAAGGAGGATCTCGAATTCTTTGCTGAGAGTCTCTCCCCCAATAATGCAGGCATCATGGAGACTATTATTACGCCACGCTCCGAACTTGTTGGTTCGACCCTGCAAGCCTTTTCCTTCCGCAAGAAAAATGGTGTCAACCCACTTGCTATTTTTCGCGGCAATAAGACCTTTGTCGGAGGTATTTCCACCATGATCCTGCAACCAGGGGATGCTCTGTTGCTTCAAGGTCCCTGGGAAAAGTTTCACTACCTCAAAGAAAAACAAGGGCTGGTCTTTACCGAGGAAGTTCAGGGTGAAATTATACGCAGCGACAAAATGAAGTATGCCGTCGGTAGTCTCCTTCTGGCCTTAACCATGATTCTCGGTTTCCATGTTCAACTCTCTATTGCCCTGCTCTCCGGCGCAATGGCCATGGTTTTGAGCAAGGTGCTTTCCATTGACGAAGCTTATGAGTCGGTGGACTGGATGACTGTTTTTCTACTCGGCGGTTTAATCCCGTTGGGTATTGCTTTTGAGAAAACAGGTGCTGCCAAACTGATAGCCGA
>JAUVON010000394.1 GCA_030599175.1 Desulfobulbaceae bacterium
AAGTTCAGAGCTGCCTTGCTGCCTTTACCTATCATAAATAGTCCTTTACAGGGTTCTTGACCCTGCATCTTTTTGAGTGCCTTTGGGTATAGTTTTTACTTAGCCATTTAGAATTTATAGTTTTTACGACACCATCATGTATTGATGACCATCTAATTCTACCTTTTTCCATTCAAATTGTCGGAATATGTCCTGACCTTTGCACTGTTCATCGCCCTGTGGCCCAAAAAATGTATTTTGTGATCCCCCGAACCTAAGAAAAGAGGCTGATTATGACAGAAGTTACGATAGACCCTTATAGCGAGTTGCAGACAATTGAATTGAGCCACCCCTGGGGACATGGCGTACCCTCCTATCCAGGGCAGGACGATGTAAAGATGTTCCGTGCAGTTAAATTCGCTCAACATGGGGTGATGGCTCACCGGATCAATACGGTAATGCATACTGGAACGCATATGAATGCACCTCTGCACCTGATCCAGAAAGCGGCAGACCTGGCAAGCATCCCGGTTGACCGATTCTTTGGCAATGGTGTTGTCCTTGATATCCCCAAAAAGAGCTATGATGTCATCACAGCTGAGGATCTTAAAGCAGCAGGATCTGCAGTTCAGCAGTGTGATATCGTTGTTATCAACTCTGGCTGGCACCATAAATATTCAGATGCTATAGAATACTTTGGAGAGTCTCCAGGTCTGTCTAAAGATGCGGCAGAATGGCTGGTAAAAAAAGATTGCAAGCTGGTGGCCGTAGATATGCCTCAAGTGGATCATCCTCTCGCAACCTCTTTAGGCCCACATCGCGGTGGGCCAACCATGAACCGTTTGGTGCAAGCCTACAAGCAGGCCACTGGGCTGGATCCTGAAAAAGAGCATGCCGAATGGAATGTTGCTCACAAGGTTCTCCTGGCTGCAGGGATTCCTACGATTGAGCAGGTTGGAGGTGATGTTGATATACTTGCCGGCAAGCGGGCAACGTTTGCTGCAACACCCTGGAAGTTTGAATATGGTGATGCCTGTCCTGTACGTTTTATGGCGATGATTGATCCTACCGGTACTTACAGGATTGACTCCGGAAAATTCAATAATTAACCTCAAAGGTAAAGGATAAAACAATGAGCCTTCAAATATATAATTTAAGTCATGCCTTTCATCACCATATGCCGGAATGGCCATCCACTCCCAGCGTCAATGTTATTGTGGATAAATTTCATGCCAAAGACGGCGTTTCTCAGATGAGGTGGGATGGTATTATGCATCGTTGCACCCATATGGATGCACCTATCCATGTTACTGAGAATAGTCCCTGCATTGGCAGTTACCCCACATGGCGCCTTTGTGGTACCGGGGTTGCTGTGTCAATCCCCAAGGGGAAATGGGGAGTAATTACCCCTGAAGATCTGGAAAATGCCACCCCGGTAATCAAAGAAGGGGACATTGTCATGATTAACACAGGATTTCACCATAAGTGGGCCGACAGTGATGAATATTTTGCCTATGGCTGCGGCATTTCCGGTGCCGGTGCTCAGTGGCTTGTTGATAAAAAAGTAAAATGTGTTGGATATGGCTGCCAGGCAAACGACCATCCCATCGCAACCAAACTGGTGGATCATGGCCTTGGCCCTTCCCAGCCCCATTTAATAAAGGAATACAAAGACGCCACCGGTCGTGATCCGAAAGAGGATTTTCCCGATTGGGAACCTGCCCATAAAACCCTCATGGTCAAAGGTGGCATCCCCGGCATTGAAAACGTCGGTGGAGACCTGGACAAGGTGACAGGGAAACGCTGCTTTTTTATGGCTTTTCCCTGGAGGTGGACTGGTGGAGACGGTTGTATTGTACGAATTCTTGCAGTGATTGACCCCGATCAAACATTTCGTTTTGAAACCGGACAATAATCTGAACAATTGGTCTTAGTGCCTTATTTCAGAACTTCTGTAAGAAAAACAGGAAACCGAGAAAGGTCGTTTAAAATTATCTGGTTGGATATACTTCCATGGCACTTATCCAAGCATTTTAAAATTTCCTTTTATTCGGGTCAGGTGTTCCTTGCAATATATATAATGGTGGTAATTGTTCAGGTAGACAAACAGCTAACCAACCTGAACAGTTACAACTTAAGGAGATACCAAATATGCTAAAACCTATTCAATCGATCCTGTTTGCTACAGATCTGTCTGAAAACTGTCAACCTGCCTATGACTTTACCTTATCTCTGGCAGTAAAATTTCAGGCTACTATCTATCTGCTGCATGTTATTGAACCGCTGCCGGATAATGTTGAAGGGCGTTTAAAAGATTTGCTTGGCAAACACCAATGGGAAGATATGGTGAATTCTCAACAGACCAATGTTCGCCGGTCCCTTCTTGGGAAAACGCCTGCCAGTACAGTTGTGAAAGATGCGTTAAACAGTTTTTGTAATCAATCCGGTATCGATGATAAAGCTTGCAACTTTCAATCCAGGGAAATTATCATCAGTGATGGCGACATTGAAGAAGAAATTTTGCGGCACGCTGCGGAAAATGACTGTGATCTTATTGTTCTTGGAGGCCATAAAAGCCTCTTCTCCAAGACATCCGTCGGCAGTACAACAAAGACCGTGCTGAAAAAATCCAAGATTCCTGTAACAGTGGTTCCACCAAATTCTTAAAGAGCAGGGGATAAATGA
>JAUVON010000128.1 GCA_030599175.1 Desulfobulbaceae bacterium
GGTATTGCCAAACGTCCTCGCAAGCTGTGGATTGTTGTGTCAACACCCCTCCGAATCCGTGTCCTTCCGAATAGCACAGGGCTTTCTTATAAAGGAGTGATATGAGTATTCGCTTATTGGGTTCCCATGAGGCATACCACTACTGTAATCCTGAGAATTTTACCTTCGAAACAACTGCTGAAATCGATGGAGTAACACGGTTTATCGGCCAGGAACGTGCCCTGGAGGCAGTGGGGTTTGGTATAGGTATTCGTCATCAGGGGTTTAATCTCTTTGTTCTTGGACCTGAAGGTTCAGGAAGACACTCGGTAGTACAATCATTTATCGATGAAAAGGCTGTCTCGGAACCGACGCCCAATGATTGGTGCTATGTCCAGAATTTCAAGATCAGCCATCGTCCGATTGCCCTTGAATTTGATCCGGGCACGGGGCCCATTTTTCAGCAGGAGATACATGATCTGATAGATATGCTCAAAACTACTATCCCTGCAGTGATAGAGGGAGAGGATTATCAGGCGCGGAATCACGCGATAAAGGAGGATCTTCAAAAGAATATAGATGCCATATACCATGATGTGGAAGACAGGGCCAAAGAGGAGGGAGTAGCCGTCCTCAAGACTGAACAGGGAATACTGTTTACTGCCAGGGATAAGGAGGGAGTCCCGATGAACAGTGAGGCCTTTCAGGCTCAGCCAAAGAAAGAACGAAAACGGGTTGAACGTCTGGTTGAAAAATATCAGGGAGAATTAACACAGGGCATTCACCAGGTCAGTATACTGAAGCGTGAGGCTGAAGAACAGGGGCGGAAACTCAAAAAAGAGACAGCATGCCGGACAGTATTTCATCTGATTAATAAATTGCATATAAAGTATAAGGCGAATGAGGCCGTGGTTTCCTATTTGAAAGACCTGGAGGAGGAGATCACGGAAAATGTCGATGATTTCCTTCAAACCAACGAGCCTGGTGAGCGAAATCCCTTTGTTGGTATGTTTGCTCCCTCCACAACCTTTCACCAGTATGAAGTCAACGTCCTGCTCAGTAATGAAAAACAGGGTGCACCGGTAGTCTATGAAGATCTTCCCACCTATCAAAATCTCCATGGCAGGATAGAGCATCGCGCGAGTATGGGTGTTCTGAGCACCCATTTTACCCTGATTCAAAAGGGATCACTGCATAAGGCAAATGGCGGCTATCTGATTATTGATGCAGGGAGATTGTTGAGACAGCCTTTTGCCTATGAAGGATTGAAAAGAACGTTGAGATCGGAGAAGATCAGGATAGAGTCTGTGGAAAAGCTTTTGGGGCTTATTTCAACAGTTAGTTTGAAACCGGAACCGATCCCCCTGCAGACTAAGGTGGTGCTGATCGGTGATCCTGTCCTCTACTATCTCCTCAGTGCCTATGATCCTGAATTTCAAACCCTCTTCAAAGTTCAGGCGGATTTTGAACATACAATAGTGCGGAACGAGGAGAATCAACACCTTTACGCCTCTCTTCTCGCCAACCTTACCAGCAGCAAAGGACTGCTTCCTCTAAGTCGTCAGGCAGTAGCAAAGGTTATTGAGCAGGCAGCCCGGGAGGCCGGGGATCGGGACAAGCTATCTCTTCATCTGAGCGGTTTTGTGGATCTCCTTCAAGAGGCCGACTATCTGGCTCGAAAAGGAAAAAAGGAATGTATTGGTGGTGAGGTGATTGACGACGCAATCACGGCAGTAAAAAGGAGGAGTGACCGGGTAAAAGACAGGATACAGGAGAGTCTTCATGAAGGCATCCGCAGCATAGAGACCTCCGGCAGCAGGGTGGGCCAGGTTAACGGGCTTTCTGTAATGGCGCTGGGCAAGAGTATGTTCGGTCTTCCCACCAGAATTACAGCTCAGACACGACCTGGAGACAGCAAACTTGTCGATATTGAACGGGAAGTAAAGCTTGGTGGTGCCTTGCATTCAAAGGGAGTTTTAATCCTGGGGGCTTATCTCAGCTCCTGTTATGCCCGCACTATCCCACTGAATCTTCGTGCCAGCCTGGTCTTTGAACAATCCTACGGTGGTGTTGACGGAGACAGTGCCTCCTGTGCAGAGCTCTGTGCTCTGCTCTCTTCACTGGCGGAAGTTCCCATTAAACAAAATATAGCTATAACCGGTTCCATCAGTCAATTTGGCGAAGTACAGGCCATCGGCGGGGTAAATGAAAAAATTGAAGGTTTCTTTGATATTTGCCGTCATCGTGGTCTCAGCGGGGATCAGGGAGTGATCATTCCTGCTGTCAACAAAAGACACCTGATGCTGAAGAAATCGGTGCTGGAGGCGGTTGATGCAAAGCAATTTCACCTCTATGGTATTGATACGGTAGATGATGCCCTCGAACTGCTGACCGGAATGAAGGCAGGAAAAAGAGGGGATGACGATGTTTTTGAAAAAGACTCCTTCAATGGACTGGTTGAGAGCAGGTTGTACAGCTTTGCCAGAAATCTTCAGAAATTTAAGCAGAAAAAGAAATGATTAACTTCAATCGGCGCTTCTTTCTTCGTATCCTTTTCTTTTCTTCAGTCTGGTTTATCCTGACCGGAGTTGACACCACAAGCTGGATGGTCGGTGTACCGGCTGTGCTGATCGCCTCAGGTCTGAGTCTTACTCTGGCTCCCCCTTCTCAGTACCGCATAAGTCTGGTTGGTGTCTGCTGTTTTATGCCCTTTTTTCTACGTCAATCGTTCCATGGGGGCATTGATGTTATGCGACGCGCCCTCTCTTCCCGTCAACTTCTCGATCCGGGACTGGTCTCTTACACTACTTTTCTGCCGGAGGGGTCGGCCAGGATTTTTTTTGCAAATACCATCAGCCTGCTCCCCGGTACCCTGAGCGCCGAGTTGCATGGAAACAGCGTGACTATTCATACCCTTGACAGAGGGTTGCCTATTTGGGCCAATATCCAGGGACTGGAATACCATGTTGCCGCCCTGATGCGCATTTCACCGGTAAAAAGGAAAAACTTATGAGCTGGATGCATACTCTTTTTGCTTTGATTTTACTCCCCGCCATTATCGTTGGTTTGTTTCGTATTTTGAGGGGTCCAACCGCTGCTGACCGAATGGTGACGGCACAGTTGTTCGGCACCTGTGGAGTAGCTATCCTGCTGCTGCTGAGTACAGGAATGGGCAACCCCGTGTTGCTCGACATCGCCCTGGTCTTTGCCCTTTTGGCAGCACTGACCACCATGACCTTTATTCGTCGCACCTGGCATGGTTCCGGTAAAAAAAAACATGGATATTCTATACCATAGCGGCACTCTCCTCATCCTCCTCGGCTTGCCATTTTTTCTGTCAGGTACCGTGGGGCTGATTCGCTTTCCAGACATCTATACCCGGCTGCATGCTTTGACTAAAGCAGATAATGTTGGCTTAGGCTTTGTTGTCAGCGGCCTGGCTCTCCAATCCGGCAGTTGGGCTGTAACGGCAAAGCTTTTACTTATCTGGCTGCTGGTGCTGATCGCCAGTTCTGCCTCCTGCCATCTTATAGCCCGAAGCGCCATGCAGAAAAATATTCAACCATGGACACGACAATGAGCTATTTCATTTTCACCATCTTTGACATCGTGCTGGTATTGTCAATGGTGTGGATTGCCTGGCATCTGTTGGGTACCGAAGATATCTTTAAGGCTGTTGTACTGTTTATTTCCTTTGGGCTGTTGATGGCTTTAGCCTGGGTCAGAATGCGGGCACCTGATGTGGCGTTGGCCGAAGCGGCTCTTGGCGCCGGGTTGACAGGACCGCTTTTTCTCTCCGCCCTCAGACGGATGAACCGAACCCGCAAAGGCGAACGAAGGCTTGACAGCGATGAGACCAGGTAAAAGTTCATGAGCAGAACCGGCAAAGATCATAAGCAGCTCGATGGTTTTCAACGCATGCTCCTGCTGCTTGTTATCTGCATGGTTATGCTGCTTGGTTATATTATCTGGTCTACTCCCGGAAACAAGCCCGTACTTACAGACGCTGTTGCTCAAATGCAGGAACAGAGTGGAGTTGAAAGTCCGGTGACAGCGGTACTACTGAATTTTCGCGGCTATGACACCCTGCTGGAGGTCATGGTGCTGCTGCTTGCGGTAATTGGCACCTGGTCTTTGACAGAGGCTTTTTTTCCTGAACAGGTATCAGAGATAAGCCCGGTGCAGATGGGGGTCGTTCGTTTGCTTGCTCCTGTAATGTGTCTGGTTGCTGCCTACCTTGTATGGCAGGGCAGTCACCTGGCGGGAGGGGCTTTTCAGGGCGGCGCAATTTTCGGCGCAGCGGGGGTTCTGATGCTGGTAACCGAATTGCCGGGGCTGCGAACTATCCCGGTTCCGCCGCTCCGTCTGGGTCTGGTGCTTGGACCACTGCTTTTTACAGGGATAGCTCTTTTTTGCCTTTTTATTACCGGTGATCTGCTTGGCTACCCCGAAGGAGCCGGCGGCTGGCTGATTCTGCTTATCGAGACAGGTTGTGCCGTTTCCATCGGTCTTACCCTGGCATCGCTCTTTGCCGGTGGCCGCCCTGACAACGAATTCCAGGGAAAAAACAGCCCGGTCAGCCGAACCGTCAGTGGAGATAGATCATGATCACCACCCTCATTTACAGCCTGACCGGGCTGATACTCTTTGGCATGGGATTCTTTACCTTGATTATTCACTCTCATCCGCTGCGGAAGATCCTGGCAGTCAATGTCATGTCCACCGGGGTTTTTCTGATACTTGTTGCCACCGCTTACATCCCTCTGGGTGAGGGCGAAATCGACCCTGTACCCCATGCCATGGTATTGACCGGTATTGTGGTTTCGGTAAGTGTTACTGCCCTTGCCCTGATCCTGGCCTGCCGAATACAGGAAACATCGAACTCTTCATTGCCGGGGAAGAGGCAACAGGGAGAGGTTCCAGAGGAATCAATCCGGTGACTGTTTTTCAATTCAGTTCTCCGGCATGGATGGTCTGTCCTGTCATTTTACCCGTGATAGCTGGTCTCCTCTGTTTCCTGTTCAGCCATAGAACCTTTGCCATCGCCCTGGCTGCTGTTCTGACTAACTTCATCGTCGTCTGTCTTCTGACCGGCCAACTCCTTGTTCTGGGCCCCATGCGTTGTTATATGGGCGGTTGGCAGCCGCCCCTTGGCATCACCCTGCGAATCGATGGTCCTGCCCTGCTTATGCTGTTGATGACTGCAGTCACGGGTCTTGCCATTACCCTGTATGCCAGGGGATATTTCTCCTACCGTATCTCTGACTCGAGGCGTGCCGGCCGCCACCAGCGGCAGCAACGATATTTCTGGCCTCTCTGGATGTTGCTGCTGGCTGGTTTAAATGGCTTGTTTCTTTCAAACGATGTTTTTAATGTCTATGTAACCCTGGAGCTTATTGGGATCTCCGCCGCATCCCTGGCAGCTCTTTCCGGGAAACCCGCCTCCCTGCTTGCATCATTTCGCTATCTGCTTGTCAGTTTGCTGGGATCACTGACCTACTTGCTTGGGATTGTGTTTCTTTACAGGTCAAGTGGAGTGCTGGACCTGGATTTATTACAAAATCTAGCCGCCAATGGGTCGGGTATACGTACCGCCCTGGCTCTGATGAGTGTCGGGCTGTTACTGAAAACCGCTTTGTTTCCCCTTCATTTCTGGCTGCCTCCAGCCCATGCCAATGCCCTTGCTCCGGTAAGTGCCATCCTTTCCGCCCTGGTGGTAAAAGGATCATTTTACATGTTATTCAGGTTCTGGTTTGAAACATTTCAATCCACTATTACACTGCCTGCACTAAATTTTATGGGAACTCTGGGTGCAGTTGCAGTTCTCTGGGGTGGAGTACAAGCCATACGCCAGCACAGGTTGAAGTTGATGGTGGCCTATTCCACCGTGTCTCAACTTGGCTATCTGTTCATAGCTTTTCCCCTGGCCAGGGTTGATGGAGGGATACCTGTATGGAGCATCATCATCTTTATGGCTCTGGCACATGCCTGTGCAAAATCGGCTATGTTTATGGCAGCAGGAACTGTCTTTCTACACCTTGGCCATGATCGAATCAAAGACTTAAGCGGGGTCAGAGCCAGCCTGCCGATCACGGTTTTCGCCTATGGCATTGCCGGGGTCAGTCTTATGGGGCTGCCGCCCTCGGGCGGGTTTGTCGGTAAATGGCTGCTACTCACCTCGTCGCTGGGTTCTTCGCAGTGGTGGTGGGCGCTGGTAGTAATCACCGGCAGTTTGCTGGCATCGATCTATGTGTTTCGGGTTATGTCCCGCCTCTTTGTTATTCCTGAAGGATTTCCATTAAAAAAATCTGAGTCCCACTTTCGGCTGCTGGAATGGCCGGCCTTGGCTCTTGCCCTAATCTCCCTTTTTCTAGGCCTGGCCGCATCCTGGCCCCTGTACATTCTTGTCCATGGCACTACCACACTTGCACAGGTCTTTGCTGGAGGACTGCCATGAACTGGGGACAATGGCTTCTGGTGTCGATACTGCTCAGCTCGTTTATCCCCGGCATCATCATCTTTGGCCTGCCCGAGGAAAAACACCGGTTGCGCACTGTACTCAATATTTGTGGATCAATCGCTAAGATAGCATTGGTTCTGATCATGGATATTGGGGTTTATTTTGGTCATATTTTTGAAATCCGATTGTCAATTGTACCAGGTGTGGAGCTGCTGTTAAATGGAGATCCACTGTCTGCCCTCTTTGCCACCTTGTCCAGTGTGCTCTGGCTGCTGACTACAGTCTATGCGGTGGGCTACCTTGAAGGATCCCCCAATCGCAGCCATTTTTTCGGCTATTTCAGTCTCTGTGTAACCGTAACCATTGGTATCGCCCTGGCTGGAAACCTGATTACCTTTCTCCTGTTTTACGAAATGCTCACCTTGACCACCTATCCGCTGGTTATCCATCGAGGCACAGAAAAATCCCTGCGGGCTGGACGCAATTATCTTATCTATGCAATTGGCGGCGGCGCCGTCTTTCTTTTTGGTGTGGTTTCGCTACAGACTATTGTCGGACCTGTTGATTTTACAGCATCAGGATTCCCTTCTTCATTTGTTGACACTCATGCCACGATCCTGATTTTAATCTTTATTCTGCTGATAATCGGCGTTGGAGTAAAGGCCGCGCTTGTCCCCCTGCACGGTTGGCTGCCCCAGGCCATGGTGGCACCGGCACCGGTGAGTGCCCTGCTCCATGCGGTAGCGGTGGTCAAGGCCGGGGCCTTTGGTATTATTCGTATAGTCCTTGATGTATACGGCGCTCAAAATCTGCTTCTTCTTGGGGTTTTACCTCTGCTTGGCGGGGTTGCTGCCATCACCATCCTCTACGGTTCTGTTCGTGCCTTGCAACAGGATGACCTCAAACGGCGGCTTGCCTTTTCCACCATCAGCCAGGTATCCTATATTGCTCTGGGCATGAGTCTGGTTGACCAGCCGCTTGCTGTCATTGGTGGTCTTGTTCACCTCGTGCACCAGGGGTTAATGAAAATA
>JAUVON010000016.1 GCA_030599175.1 Desulfobulbaceae bacterium
GGGCAGGAAGATCGAGGATGTTACCGACTGGACCAGGGAAAAGATCATTGCAAGAGCCAAAACCCTTGATGTAGACAAGGGGCCGGATGGTGACTTTGACGATTGATGGCGTTGTAAAAAGTCTTCATCCGGAGTCTCGCAGGCTCGCTTACCTGGTTCGTTGTTACAATTTTTCTATCATTACGACGTACCGTATGTACGCCGAAATAATAGAAAAATTGCACGCCTCCAATATAAAGCTTTTCGGAGTCTAGGCTTACCTACTTATCCATTGAAATTGAGCTTTTTACGAGTTTATCACGATTAATCGGCAACTTATTATATAATATCTGAGAGCGTAATGAAGAAAATTTTAGTAACCGGTGCAGCCGGTTTTATCGGTGCTCATCTTTGCCATAAGCTGATTGGCGGTGGGGTGGAAGTCGTCGGCCTGGATAACATGAATGACTACTACGACCCGCAACTGAAACGGGATCGTATGGCTGCCCTAACAGGTGGAAGTGACAAATTTACCCATGTCAATATAGAACTATCCGACAGGGGCGGTGTAAAAAATCTTTTTGAACAGCATCAATTTGATGCTGTGGTTAATCTTGCTGCCCAGGCAGGGGTTCGTTATTCTCTTATTAATCCGCACTCCTATGTGGAAACCAATATTGTCGGTTTTGTGAATATCCTTGAAGGATGCAGGCATAGCGGCGTTAAACATTTTGTGTTTGCATCGTCCAGTTCTGTTTATGGGGCTAATACAAAAATGCCGTTTTCTGTTCATGATAATGTGGATCATCCGGTATCGCTCTATGCCGCGAGCAAGAAATCAAATGAGCTTATGGCTCATACCTACAGTCATCTCTTTGGCCTGCCCGTAACCGGCTTGAGATTTTTTACCGTATATGGACCCTGGGGACGGCCTGATATGGCACTGTTTCTCTTTACCAGGGCTATTTTGAAAGACCGTCCCATCGATGTTTTTAATAACGGGAATATGGAGCGGGATTTTACTTACATTGATGATATTGTCGAAGGTGTTTACAGGGTTATCCAGAAAATTCCTCAAGGGGATACAGCCTGGAGCGGAGACAGCCCGGATCCCGCCACCTCCTATTGCCCTTATCGGATATACAATATTGGTAACAATAACAAAGAGAAACTGTTGCATTATATAGAGGTGCTGGAGACGTGCCTTGGCAAAAAAGCAGAAATGAATTTTATGGAGATGCAGCCGGGAGATGTACCAGCCACCTATGCCAACGTAGATGATCTGGTGGCTGATTTTGATTACAAACCGGATACTACGCTTGAGTACGGCATCAGCAAGTTTGTCGACTGGTATAAAAACTATTATAAAGTTTGATGGCGTCGTAAAAACTCTTCATCTTGTTCGTTGTTACAATTTTTCTATCATTACGACGTACCGTATGTACGCCGAAATAATAGAAAAATTGCACGCCTCCAATATAAAGCTTTTTACTTATCCATCGAAACCGAGGTTTTTACGATTTTGTCTGGTTTGATGAACTCGTAAAAAGGTCATCCGAAGCCTCAGATGGCTAAGTCAAAAAGTTCGATATACGAGGCGCAGTGTTTTTCTCAGGCCCTCAACAATACATGTGGTATGTTGAGGTTCTGAGAAAAACCTGCAACGAAGGAGATCGGACTTTTTACGACGCCATCAGTTTTATGGCAGCGCGAATAATTGAAGGAGGATCGATATGGCTGTTCTTCCATAGCGTTCTTTGCGGGCCATGCTCGACAAAAGTATCCGGATGACCAAGAGTGCAGGTTTTCAGTCCATACAGTTTGTGTTTACTGAACAGTTCGAGTACTGCACTGCCGAATCCACCCTGTCGAACATTATCTTCAATGGTAACAACTCTGCCGCATTTTTTTGCCCAGCTGCAAATCAACTCCGCATCCAGAGGCTTGATAAATCTCGGATTAATAACGGCTGCGTTGATGCCGACTTTTCTCAAACCTCCAGCTGCTTCAAGGGCAGGATAAACCCTGTTTCCGATCGGCAGCAGCAGTACGTCCTCCCCCTCCAGCATGAGTTCTCCGCAACCGATTGTCAGTTTTTTTAACTGGTTTGCCAGGGCAACTCCGCACCCGGAACCTCGTGGATACCTGACAGCAGCGGGACCGTTGTGGTGAATTGCAGTGAAAAGCATATGCTGCAGCTCTTCCTCATCTTTCGGTGCCATAACTATTATGTTGGGAATAAAACGGAGATATGAGAGATCAAAGACACCATGGTGGCTTGGACCGTCATCGCCAACCACACCGCCCCTGTCGATCGCCAGAGTCACAGGCAGGTTGGGAATGCATATGTCATGGATTATCTGGTCAAATGCTCGTTGAAAAAAAGTGGAGTAGACAACAACAACAGGGCGCATACCCTCTGTTGCCAATCCGGCGGCAAATGTTACGGCATGCTGTTCTGAGATACCGACATCAAACAGACGGTCGGGAAATTCCTCTGCAAATTTTTTTAATCCTGTTCCTGAGACCATAGCTGCAGAGATGGCGATGATTTTATCGTCTTTTTCAGCAAGTTCTGTAATTGTATTACCAAAGACTTCGGTATAACTGGGAGGAGCGCCTTTTGTTTTGTGAGGCTTGCCACTGACGATATCAAAGGGACCTAAACCGTGAAAAATGTCGGGGTTCTGTTCAGCTGGTTCATATCCTTTACCCTTTTTAGTTAAGACATGTATGAGCACCGGACCCTGGGCGCTATCTCTTACTGTTTCAAATGTTTCCAGTAAATCTTCAAGGTTATGACCATCGATGGGACCAATGTAGTCAAAATTGAAAGCTTCATAAAGCATGCCGGGAGTAAAAAAACTTTTGAAACTTTCCTCACTTTTCCTGAGTATATTCAGAATGTTTTCTCCAACATCAGAAACATGAAGTTTTTCCACAAGATGGTCTTTTACCCGGCGCATGGTTTTACCGGATAGTTTACGACTCAAAAAGCTGGAAACTGCTCCCACGTTGGGTGAAATGGACATCTCATTGTCATTGAGAATAACGATAAGATTTTTATCCAGGTGCCCTGCCTGATTAAGACCTTCAAAAGCCATACCGGCGGTCATGGAACCGTCTCCTATTACAGCAATGGCTCTGTTCTTATCATCCTTAAGGTGTTTTGCCAGGGTTATTCCGAGAGCTGCTGAGATGGAGGTGGAGCTGTGTCCCGTTTCAAAGGCATCATATTCACTTTCCTTGAATTTAGGAAAACCACTTAGTCCTTTATATTGTCTCAAGGTTGCAAATTGTTCCCTTCTGCCGGTAATGATTTTATGGGCGTAAGCCTGGTGCCCTACATCCCAGATAAGCTTATCATTGGGTGTATCAAATATAGAGTGCAAGGCAAGAGTCAGTTCGACAACACCAAGGCTGGGGGCCAGGTGCCCACCTGTCCTGGAAACTGTCTGCACAATTGTATCCCTGATTTCTCCAGCAAGTATTTCCAATTCCGCCAGTGACAGGTTTCGAATATCTTTTGGTGAGGCTATATTATCCAGCAGAGAGGGTAGAGCAACTGGTTGTATTTTCGACATAAGAGTGTGATTTTAAGATCAATAAGAAAAAATGGTTACAACTTACATGCTTCGTTGTGAAATGGATTTTCATGGGTGTTAGTTGCTTCTGGTATAAATATAATCTGCCAGAGCACGGAGTGGTTCAGCTCTATGATCAAAGTCTTTCAGGGAATCCTTGGCATCTGCTACAGCGTGTCTTGCCTGCCTTCGGGTTTCTTCAATACCGAAGTACGCAGGGTAGGTTGCTTTTCCCCTGTCTAGATCGCTTCCCGCCGCTTTCCCAAGCTGTTCAGTTGTTGCGGTAGCATTAAGCAGATCATCAACTATCTGAAAAGAGAGCCCGATTTTATTACCATAAACAGTAAGTTTGTCAATTTTATCGGCTGTTGCTCCGGCACCGACAGCCCCGACTTGGATCGAGCTTGTAATCAGTGCGCCGGTTTTATTTCTATGGATGGTGCGCAGAGTGTCAAAGGGAAACGCCCTGTTTTCATTGGCGATGTCCAGCGCCTGACCACCGACCATTCCCAGCGGCCCGGCGGCGCGGGCAATAATATTAGTTATTGCGATCTGTTTTTCAGGGGATAAAGAGGTGATTTCAGATTGACTGAGCAAGTCAAATGCCCAGGTCAACAGGCTGTCTCCAGCCAGAATAGCCCCTGCTTCACCAAAAAGTGTGTGGTTCGTTGGCTTTCCACGGCGCAGATTATCATCATCCATTGCCGGTAAATCATCATGAATCAGGGAATAGGTATGAATACATTCAAGAGCACAGGCTGCGGGCAATAGACAAGCCTCAACTTTCGGGCTGTCGTCTATGGCCGCAGCCGCAGCCAGACACAGAATAGGTCGAATTCGTTTTCCACCGGCAAAAAGGGAGTAACGCATTGCTTCAATGTGCTCCTTGAAGGGATCGGAGGACTGAAGCATGTATTTTTGCAGGGCTTTCTCAACTCTCTGCCGCTTACTATTCAGATAACTCTTGATTTCCACTGTCGGATCCGTCAAAAGGGATTGCTTCAAGCTTACCGTCTTTTTCAAGCAACAGTTCAACTTTTGCCTTTGCTTTTGTCAGCTGTTCACCGCAATAACCCGCAAGTTTTATCCCTTCATCGAATTTCTTCAAACTGCTGTCAAGACTCAGTTCACCATCTTCCAGCTCTTCAGTGATCTGTTCGAGTCGTTCCAGGGCTGATTCAAATGTTTTTTTTGCCATAACAGGTTGTGCTCGTTAAAAGAGAGTTGATTCGTTCATACTTTCCGGCTAGAACTACACGCAGTCCATATACCAGTGATTCCACCAAATCATACTCGGCATAAAAAATCATCGTTTATCTTTTTTAAATGACCATAATCCGAGTAGAAGGTTCTCACTGTTAATAAGAGTTTCTTCAACTGATTCAGTTTTTTACGAGTTCATCACAAATGATAAGACGGATTAAACAATTTACCAGATGGCTGACCGCTGAGAAAGGGTATTCTGAACATACAGTATCAGCATATAGTCGGGATCTCATGGAGTTGTATGACCATTTAGGCGAACATAAAGGTGTTGAAAATATTACAGGTGATCTGATACGTTCTTTTGTTGTCAGCCTGCATGGTCATAACAGTGCTGCTACTGTTGGCAGAAAACTCTCTGCCCTGAGGACATTTTTTAGATTTATGCTGCGGCATGACGTTATTAAAACAGATCCTCTGGCTGGAATTGCCGGACCGAAGATAGGCAGATCTATTCCGGTCTTTTTAACTGTCGATGAAACTTTTGCTCTGCTTGAGACTCCTGGATCGGGTGACAGGTATATGCTGCGGGACAGGGCCATTCTTGAGCTTCTTTACTCTACAGGATTAAGGGTATCTGAGCTTGTTTCAAGGGATCTTGATAACCTTGATTTTAAAGGTGAAGTGCTTAGGGTGAGGGGCAAAGGAGATAAGGAGCGATTGGTTCCAATCGGAAAACCTGCTTTGGAAGCGATTCGAAGCTGGTTTCCTCAACGGATACAGCTCCTGCAGGCACGGGTTCGCAGGGGGAGAGTTGTTGAGAAAAACAGTCTTTTTCTGAATGGCCGGGGAGGGCGTTTATCTACCCGCAGTGTTGAACGGATTGTGAAGGGGTATGGTATGCGGGCGGGAATAAACCAGATTGTGACCCCCCATGCTCTGCGGCACTCTTTTGCCACACATCTGCTTGAAATGGGGGCTGATCTGCGATCTGTTCAGGAATTGCTTGGTCATGCGAGTTTGTCGACCACTCAAAGGTACACACATGTAACCCTGGACCATTTGTCCGAGGTGTATGATAAGGCTCACCCGCTGTCAACTTCAAAAAAGAACAACATAGACAAGTCCTGACAGGACAATGTACACAACTTGAAGGTAAAAATAGAGAGAGTCAGTATGAAAATTCGATCCACCACAATTCTGGCTGTACGCCACAAAGGTGTAGTTGCTCTGGCCGGTGATGGTCAGGTATCTTTGGGAAATACGGTGATGAAGCACCATGCAAGAAAGGTCAGGCGGCTGTATCATGACCGGGTTGTAACCGGCTTTGCCGGGGCCACTGCGGATGCCTTTACCCTGTTTGATAAACTTGAACAGAAACTGGAACAGTATAACGGCAACCTTATGCGATCCTCAGTTGAGCTGGCAAAGGAATGGCGGACAGATAAATATCTTCGCAGACTTGAGGCAATGCTGATTGCGGTGGATAAGGATCATTCTCTTTTGCTCTCAGGTACAGGTGATGTGATAGAGGCAGATCAAGGCGTACTTGCCATTGGCTCGGGAGGGCCTTATGCTCAAGCTGCCGCTCTGGCTCTGGTCGAACATAGTGATCTTGGTGCTGAGGCGATATGCAGGGCGTCAATGAAGATTGCTGCCGATATCTGCGTTTTTACTAACAGTTCTATTATCGTTGAAACAGAAAAAGAAGAAGAGAATAAAAAAAATAATGGATAATCAGTCGTTTACACCGAAGGAAACTCTGGCAGAACTTGACAAATTTATTGTAGGACAGGCTGCTGCCAAACGTTCGGTGGCTATTGCATTAAGGAACAGGTGGCGCAGGCGGCAGGTGGAGCCACCATTGCGTGAAGAAATTGCACCCAAAAATATCATAATGATAGGGCCCACCGGGGTAGGTAAGACAGAGATAGCAAGGAGACTGGCAACTCTGGCACAATCGCCTTTTATTAAGGTGGAAGCATCAAAGTTTACAGAGGTTGGGTATGTAGGCAGAGATGTGGAATCTATGATCCGTGATCTGGTTGATCTTGCTGTCAATATGGTAAAAGAGGATGAAAAGAGACGAATTGAAGGACTTGCCGCAGCCAACGCTGAAGATCTGATCCTGGATTTTCTTTTGCCACCTGCTCCCCTGGCTGCAAGCGGGCCGGGTGGCGCGGATTCTTTTACCATAGACAAGCCTGATCTCCCGGTAACAACTGATCGGCCTGGGGAGGATTCGACAAGGGAAAAATTTCGACGGATGCTGCAGGATGGCAAGCTTGATGATCGGGAACTTGAAATTTCTCTAAGTGAATCCAAATCCATGCCGATGGTTGAAATTATGACAACTTCCGGTATGGAGGATATGCAGTCAAATCTTCAGGATGCCTTCAGTAAAATTTTTCCACGGAAAAAGAAAAATCGGAAGATGAAGGTCCCTGAGGCTCTTGATGCGGTAACTAAGGAAGAGATGGAAAAGCTGGTTGATATGGACCAGGTGATAAAGGAAGCCCTTAGAAGAACCGAGGAGTCCGGGATTGTTTTTCTTGATGAAATAGATAAAATTGCCTCCAGTGGTGGTTCCGGCGGTCACGGGCCTGAGGTTTCACGGGAAGGTGTTCAGAGGGATTTATTACCTATTGTGGAAGGTGCTACAGTTTCGACCAAACACGGTATGGTAAAGACGGATCATATTCTTTTTATAGCAAGCGGAGCCTTTCATATCAGTAAACCTTCAGATCTTATTCCTGAGCTGCAGGGTCGTTTTCCTATCCGTGTCGAACTCCACTCTCTTGGTAAAGATGAGTTTGTTCGTATCCTTACCGAACCTGAAAATGCATTGATTAAGCAGTATATTGCCTTAATGGAGACGGAAAATATCGAGCTCGTCTTCGAAGATGATGCAATAGACGCGATTGCCGGGATTGCCGTTGAGGTAAATGAAAAGACCGAAGAGATTGGAGCCCGTAGACTTTATACAGTGCTGGAGAGAGTCCTGGATATTTTATCTTTTGATGCCTCCGAAATGGATGCAGGTAAGTTTGTCGTCACGGCAGAGTATGTTAATGAGCAGTTATCCGATATTGTGGAAGATCATGATTTAAGCAGGTTTATCCTGTAACAACAGTATGTTTGGTAAATTATTCGGTAAAAAAGTGAAGCAGAGGCAGACAGCAGACAACATAGCTGTATTGCATGGTGTTGATCCTGAGATGAATTATTGCCCCGTCTGTGGTGATGAATACAGATCTGCCAGCAAACGGTGTGCAGCCTGTGATGTTGACCTGATAACAGGAGGGGAAAAACTTGATCAGGTGATGGGAAAGGAGCAGGTTGTGGCTGGCCGTTCAATGGTACTCTCTGTGGAAGATGAACTGGTCACCCTGCGCAAAGGCGCGCTCAATGATATGAAGTATCTGAAGGCACTGCTTGGTAAAGAGAGGATACCTTCCATTCTGGCCGGGGACGAAAAAACCTGCTCCAAAGGATGCTGTGGTTCGGAGATGTACCTGCAGGTGCGAGAGGGTGATACAGAGGCGGCCCTGGCCGTTCTGGCACAAGATTTTATTGAGTCAACTTCACTGTCTGGCCATGATCTTACCCATGTTGATGCTGTTTATGTCCATGAGGCAGAGTCAAATGTCTGCCCCGCCTGCGGATGTCAATTCTCCTCCGATGAGCAAATGAACTGTCCGGAATGTGGTCTCTGTTTTGGTTGAGTTCGTTTGAATCGTCCCCGGAGTATCTCACTTTGATCGAGAATTGTCTTTGTTCCAGCGTTTTTTCCTCGGAGCTGGAGTAATTGGCTTTTTTATGAAAGATATCGCCTTATAATCCAATATTTTTTCCACGTTATCCGTTAACTCCTTGCATGGCTGGATTGTAAGATCTTTTATAACTTCTATATCCACCTCCCCCTTACCAGGGAAATGGAGGGTAAGAAGGACAGGACAGGAACCGTGGAACTGGTAAAGGATCTTTTTTACCTTCTCCAGTTGGTGTCTGCTCAGTTTTGTGGCTTTTAATCGGATTTTAACGGATTCAGTATATTTCTCCCTTGCCTCCGGCAGCAAATCAATACTGTCGGCAATGATTTTGGCCCCACGTTCGTCCTGTTGCACTACCCCTTGAATAATTACAGGGTCAGTTGATGCAAGGAGTTCTTCACAGCGAGCATATGTTTCTGGAAATACAATGACTTCAACGGTGTTGAAGATATCTTCCAGGCTCAAAAACGCCATTGGATCTCCTCGCTTACTTCTGTGTTTTTTGCAGTTGCGAATCAGTCCTCCGACCCGTACCGGCTGGTCATCACCCCAGCTTTTCAGATCCTCAATTGTAGCATCTATTACCGAATTGATTTCCCTGGCAGCATCATCCAGGGGGTGGCCGGTAATATAGAAACCGACAGTTTCTTTTTCAAAGGTGAGCTTTTTCCGGTCATCCCACTCGTCTATGTCGGGCATTGATATTGATGTGACGTCTGTTTTTCTCTTGGTTTCAGGAGCAATTGAGAAAAGGGACATCTGTCCGCTCTGCAGATCCCGCTGCACTGCTTTGGCCTGATCCATAGCCTTATCAAGTATTTCAAAAAATTGTGAACGTTTATAGCCGAGTGAGTCAAAAGAACCGGATTTTATCAGACTTTCGATGACCCTGGAATTTACCCGTCTGGAGTCAACTCTGTTACAGAAGTCACTGAGAGAAATAAAATTTCCGGTTTTTTGCCGCTCTTCAATTATTGAATCAAGAGCAGACCCTCCCACATTTTTGATTCCGGCCAGGCCAAATCGTATCCTGTCATTGATAACACTGAAGTTGGCAACACTCTCATTTATATCGGGAGGCAGAACTTCGATGCCATTCTCTCTGCATTCATTGATATAGAGTACAACCTTGTCGGTATTTGCCATATCGCAGGAGAGCAGCGCTGCCATGAACTGCGGGGCATAATGGGCTTTGAGATACGCTGTCTGGTAGGCAATCAGGGCATATGCAGCTGAGTGGGATTTGTTAAAGCCATACCCGGCAAATTTGGCCATCAGGTCAAAAATATACTCTGCTTTATCTTCGGGATGATTGTTCCTGAGAGCGCCGGCCATAAACTTGGTCTTCTCGTCTTCCATCACCTTTGGAATTTTTTTTCCCATAGCCCTGCGGAGTATGTCTGCATCACCAAGGGAGTAACTTGCAAGGATATTGGCGATCTTCATCACCTGTTCCTGGTAGACAATAACACCGTAGGTTTCTTCCAGGACTGGTTTAATATCTGCCAGAGGGTAGTTGGCAGGGGCTCTGCCATGTTTAGTCTCAATAAAGTCATCAACCATCCCGGAATCCAGGGGGCCGGGACGATACAGGGCAACCAGGGCGATGAGGTCGCTGAACTGCTGGGGAGCCATTTTTACCAACAGTTTTCTCATCCCCGAACTCTCCAGCTGGAAGACACCCAGTCCATCTCCCCTGCAAAGCAGATCGTAGGTCTTAGCGTCATCCATAGGAATGGCATCAATATTCAGATCCGTACCCACATCCTTTTTGATATGTTTGACTGCCTTGTCAATGACAGTGAGGGTCTTCAGGCCGAGAAAATCGAATTTAATTAATCCGGTCATCTCTGTATGTTTCATATCATACTGGGTGAGCGTCTCCTCCTTGCTTCCCCTGCAAGTTGGCAGGTAGTGGGTCATGGGTTCCGGAGAAACAACAACCCCGGCCGCATGGGTTGACGTGTGGCGGGCAAGACCCTCCAGAGTTTTCGATACGGAAATGAGTTCTGCAATCTGTGGGTCACTTTCCATCATTATCTGCAGTTGGGGTTCTTCGCTCAAAGCTTTTTTGATCGTCATATTCAGCTGGTCGGGAACCAGCTTGGCCACTTTGTCTACATCTCCGAAGGGGATGTCAAGTGCCCTGCCAACATCGCGGATAACCCCCCGTGCCTTCATTGATCCATAGGTGACAATCTGGGCAACGTGGGCGGCTCCGCCATATTTATTCCTCACATAATCTATCACTTCACCACGTCTTTCCTGGCAGAAATCGATATCAAAATCCGGCATCGATTTACGTTCAATATTGAGGAAACGCTCAAAGATTAAACCGTAGGGGAGGGGGTCAATGTTGGTTATGCGCATACAGAATGCCGCCAGACTGCCGGCACCGGATCCCCGGCCCGGGCCGACAGGGATATCATGATCCTTAGCCCAATTGATGAAATCCGCTACTATGAGAAAGTAGGCGGGGAATCCCATGGTTTGTATAACATCAATCTCTGTCTGTAATCGGTTGGAATAGGTTTTTTCAACTTCTGCGTTGAACGTGCCAATTGTTCGCATGTCATTGAATCGTGCATTTAAACCATCCCAGCAGGCGGAGGTAAAGAGGGACTCGAGACTTTCCCCCTCCGGAACCTCGAAATTAGGGAAGTAGAAATTGCCAAATTCAATTTCAAGGTTGCATCGGTCAGTAATTTCCCTGGTATTTGTAATAGACTCAGGACAATAGGTAAAACTTTTCTTCATTGTTTCAGAAGATTTGAAATAGAATTCGTCAGTTGAAAAGCGGAACCGTTTAGGATCGTTTATAGTCTTTCCAGTCTGTATGCAGAGAAGGAGCTCATGGGCATGTGCTTCCTCGCGGTTGAGATAATGGCAGTCATTGGTGGCAACCAGTTTGATACCCATCTCTTTGCCGAGTTTAATGAGTCCCTCGTTGACGGGAGTCTGATCCGGGATACCGTTTTCCTGAATCTCAAAATAGAGTCTGTCTCCAAATATATCTAACAATTCCTGTGCTTTCTTACGGGCGCCTTTCATGTCATTTTTACTGATCAGGTAGGGGACTTGACCGTGCAGACATGCGGTGAGGGCAATGATGCCTTCATTATTTTCCGCCAGGAGATCCATGTCAATTCTGGGTCTGTAATAAAAACCTTCGAACTGGGCGATACTGGCCATTTTCATAAGGTTCTGGTAGCCGGTATGGTTCATGGCAAGTAGGACGATGTGAAAGGCAATATTGCCTTTTATCTTTTTTTTCTCCCGCATGTTGGTGGGAGCAACATAGAGTTCACATCCGACTATCGGTTTTATACCTGCTTTTTTCGCTTTCGTATAAAATTCCAGAGCACCAAACATTGCACCATGGTCAGTAATGGCAACGCTGTCCATGTTGTGTTCTTTACATTTATCCAAAAGATCCGCGATACGTATGGCTCCATCGAGCAGGCTGTATTGGGTATGAACATGAAGATGGGTAAATTCTGCATTCATTATGTCTATTTAAATCCTTCTATTGATTCGAGGTGAGCCCCGGTAAATGTTGCGCCGTCAAGATTTGCACCAGTAAGGTTTGCTTTAATCAGATTACTGCCGGTAAAATCGGCGTTTGACAGGTTGCTGTTAACCAGGATTGCACCCGAGAGGTTGGTTGTAATAAGCTTAGCTCCGGATAAATTGGCACCGGTCAGGTTGGCTCTGCGCAGGTTGGCACCACTTAAATCTGCTCCAGACAGATCGGCTCCCATAAGATTGGCTTCGACTAACCTGGCCTTCTTCAAATCAACTCCAGCCAGGTTGCAGTCGGGGCAGTTACGGGCCAGCCTGGTCATAGCGAGGTTCGTATCATTCTTAGAGAATGAAGGAGGGGGCTCAGGAGGTAGCTCAGGAGGTAGAGAGATGTTCCTGGAACCCGGAGAGTCTCCATCTTGAACTTCCTGGGCCAGCTGATCCCTGATGAATTTCTTCTTATTCCGTTTACGTATCTGTTTTGCAAGATTTTGTGGGTCGCCAGTCAGGTACTCTGCAGAATAATATCTGGCGCCATTTTCAGTAAAAAGAATGAATGAGTCGGGTTTTTGATCACGGAATACGGAGTAACATTTTGTATCGCCATAATACCATATTCGAAATTTCAGGCAGAGTTGATCTTCTGAGGAAATATCCCATTTCCCGGTATCAAGATTATTCAAACGATCCCGACCGGACAGGTAGCCATCTTTTTGAAAATAGAATGTCCCGTCAAAATCAAACGCTTCAAGGTGGAGGCTGTTGTCCGCTATCAAGACAAACAATTCCTCACTGGACAGTGAGCTTTGTCCTTTTTTAACCAGTTGGTTTTGGGTGCCGGGTGCGCAGCTGCTCAGCAAGAGAATGAGGATCATAAATTGGAAAAGAAATAATCGGTGCAGCATGTGATCCTCCTGACAGGGAATCCGCAAAAAAGAATTTTATAGGGTACTAATATTCAGTAGTGTGCTCACAACAATGAGATCTCTTCGCTGTTTTGAAAGTGAGTATTCTCCAAATCCCTCTCCATCCGCGGAGCGACATGACTTTCATATAAATTCAATCAGGTCTGTCTTCCAAATCCTTCTGTTCTTCTTTTTTTTCAATGTTGAAGCGTTCTCTGATTTTGGCATAAGGGACGAGAGTTTCTTTCCGTTCTGAAGGTGTCAGAAATGACTCCAGTTTTGTTTTTAAAATGACAGAATTCATTTCGGAGTTGATGGCAATGATACCCTCCAGGATAATTTTTTGCATGAGGAGTTCCCGGTTGGTTCTTTCTTTAATGACAGAAGCAAAAGGCAGGAAAAAAAAGTTGGCAAATATCAACCCGTACAATGTTGATGTCAGTGCTATGGGAATCGCCTTTAATATGATCGAAGTATCACCGATTCCTCCAATCATAGTTATCAGACCAACCACAGATCCGATAATACCAAAAGCTGGAAAATAATCAGCTATGGCACGCAGGATTCGTTCTGAATTTTCTCTGCGCAATTTGAAAAAGTACATTTCTGTATTGAGAATATCCCGTATCTGTTCAATATGATATCCGTCAACAAGACAACCCAGTGCTCTACGGAGAAAAAGGATGGTTGCTTCATTCTCCTGGCTCTGAAGGGAGAGGATCCCCTCGGCTCGGGAGCGGATGGATAGATCGATCAGAATATTAATTATTTCGGTCTCTCTTTTGATAGGCCTTTTATATGCTGAGATCAATACCTTGGAAACAATGACAAGCTGCTCATATTTGAAGCTGATAAGTGACGCTGTAAGAGTCCCGCCACAAACTATAAGAAGTCCTGAGAGATTAAAATAGAGAGCGATATTGCCGTGGATCAAAAAACCAAGGATAAAGAGGGAACAACTCAGAAGGAGACCGATCAGGTATTTATTTTTCATTTATCTTTTCTTTGAGGTTGTTGGCAGTGGGAGCGATTGGCTGGGGCAGTCTTTTGCTGATAATTATTTCAACTCTGCGGTTCCTGGAGCGATTTTTAGCATTGGTATTAGGTAAAATTGGCCTGTAGGAGGAGTATCCACTGACTACAAACTGATTTGGATTCATTCCCATTTTATTAATTAAAAATCCCGCAACTGTACTTGCACGAGCTACCGAGAGATCCCAGTTGCTTTTAAACCGACCTGAGCTCATCGGTATATTGTCGGTATGGCCGACAATATTAATCATATAAGGAGTCTGTTGGATTACTGCTGCGATTTTTCCAAGGGATTTTTCCGCGCTATCAGATAGTTCGCTTTCCCCGAGTGCAAAGAGTAAATCACTTGTGAGTATTATACGCATTGTTTTGTCAGGTATAATATCGATAGCGGCAAATTCATCGAGGCTATTGTTTTCAAGCACGTTTTTGCCCATTGTGAATATTTCCTGAAACCGGTTCTGTGGGACGGGCTTGAGTGTGGAAGGACCAAGTGGCAGAGGTTCAGGTGCATTCTCAGGAAGCTGGGGAGAAGTCTCTGTTAGTGGAGTGGAAAGGTGATTCTTATCACGAGGGGCAATATGAGAAATATTTTCTGGACTGACAATTTCTTGATCTTTTTTCACTTCTTCCACGGATACCGTCTCTTCGCTCATATCAACAGTTACAGGAGAGGGAGAGGGAGAGGGGGCTGTGTCTGACTGTACGGGTTCAACTTTTTTTATGCTTTTGGTAGTTGCCAGAGGGAGTGCGGGGCTGATGGGGGAAAAAGGAAATGTGGCCCCGCTTGAATCCATCGATCTTAATGCTTCAGTGGTGTCACCACCAATTATTTCCGGCTCTTTTTTCTGCAGGAACTCTTGATGTGCCGCTTGATATACAAACATGGAAAGGAAGAGAACAAACATGGTCATCATTAGATCAGACCATGCTATCGACCAGTGGGTAGCTCGGGGCATTGATGAAATGAAGGAGGAGTCGTCCACCTGGAAAACTGTGTGACTCTGTACTCTTCTCTCTATATTGACAAACTCGAACCTGTGCCTGCCCTTCTTTTGTTCAGCAGCAGATTTTGAAAGTTCGGGTTCCCCTTCCAGAGAAGGATCGGTGGGGATAGTATTAGAATTCGAGGTATCTGTGCTCATCCTGAATCACTAATGTCTGAAGAGCTGGAGGAGTCTGTTGGTGATAAGGTATTATAATACATGAATTTTAAATTTTTTGACTCCGATTCACAGCCTGCGAGGACTTTTGGCGATATTCCTCCGAATCCCGGGCGCATTACTTTCATAAAAGTGGAGCGGTGTCATCATTGTGAAATTCATTCCATGGGTGTTAGAAAACCGGTTTATAATCAAAAAAGTGTCGGGTTTCCAGTTTTCTATACGTACGGGTTTCACCCCGGGCTATAAAAGAGGTTGTAATTGCTCCGTTAGGTGTGAAACGTACCCCCTCCAGAAATTCACCATCTGTAATGCCCGTTGCTGCTATAGCCACTTCCTTACCCTTTACCAGATCCTGAAGTCGAAAGATCATGTCAAAATCTGTTATCCCATGTTCAGTAGCCTCCTGCTTGTCTCTATCATTTTCATAGATGATTTTCCCTTCAAAATACCCACCAAGACAGCTTATTGCTGCTGCGACAAGTGCACCTTCCGGAGCATATCCATAGCCAATATAGATATCAGCTTTCTCCCCGGTAATCGCAGCAAGACAACCGGATATTTCTCCTTCCTCTATGAGTTTGATTCTGGCACCGCATTGTCGGACTTCATTGATTAATTTCTGATGACGTGTCTGGTTCAGTATACATACAGTAACATTTTCAGTATACTTCTTCAGTGTTCTGGCTACACGTTTGACATTTATTGTGGGGGGTTGGCTGATATCGATAACCTGTCCTACCTGGGGCCCGACAACAATCTTATACATACTGAGATTTGGGACTGACTGAATAGAACCTTCCTTGGCGATTACGGCATAGGAAGTTGCGTTGTTTTTTCCGTCGGCAGCACTGTGGTGAGCCTCCAGCGCAACCGCCATGAGGTCTGTTTTTACTCCGCCCTGGCCAATTACTGCGGGTAACTGGTAGGTGTCCGGTCGATCGCTGAATCGATCATTAACTACAATCCCTTCAATATCCAATCTGTTCAGGGTTTTGGTAATAGCCTTTCTTGTCTTGTTGAGTATGTCATTATGATCCCCTAGTCCCTGCAGTCGGGCTGCGGTAAGTGCGGCAATTTCTGTAGCACGAACTATCTGCATACCATAATTTATATCCATAAGAACTCTTCAATACATAGTTGTTGGTTGATTTTTAAATGGCTCATTCCAGGAAGACGCTGGTCAAGTTTGGTAGGAATGGAAGGCATCATGTTTTGCACATTCGCGTAAACGACTCATAATTTCATTCCGTTCCTGTTCAAGCTTTTTGCCGACAATTGTGTCTCGAATCTTCATTGGTTGTCGGAATTCATCAATAAGCTCAATATCAAGAGGGGCTGATTCAAGTTTTTTTTCTGCTTCTTTTATTTCGTCTGGTGTGGGTAGAATAATGCCGTAAAGCTGGTGCGGCGTATGAACCAGGGAATGGCCTCTATTGTAATAAGCCGCGGCAAAACCGCCATCTACATTGATAGCAATTCCATCATCACTGGCCATAGCAATTCCCTTCTTGTAGTTAACAGGAGTGTGGCCGAAAATAACTCTCTGGACACCAAATTCATCCTGCATCAGTTTTTTGAATGTAGCCGTTTGCATATTATCTTTCCAGAAAAGGCTTCTCTCTGTATGCGTTTTTTTATCAGTAAGAAAATATCTCTCAAAGGTTTTCATTGCATGCTTGCCAAAGAAAGGTGATTTGGGGCCGCACCAGAGGTAAAAGAAAAGGGCCTGATCCTGCCTGGCCTGTATTTTATTTGCCAGATAGTTTTTGCCAACGCGCTCTATTGTTTCCTGAATGAACGTCAGGAGGATTTTTCCTTTCCTCCCAAGAAATTCTTCGAACTGGCCTTTCGAGGTAGAAGGAACAAGGGCATGAATATTAAGGAAATTATTTTGGATATGATAGGTTTTTCCAACAGTGAAGAAAAAATGGAGAAGTCTTTTCAGCCGTACATTGGTGGTAAACTGTTTAACCAGATCGTCCATAATCTGCTGCTCTTCTTTGCTGAGTTTACCTGGGTTATTGAGATCAATGGTTGGAAAATGGGTATCGTTTAATCCCTCAACATTTCCGGTTTCAAGCATTTTGGCAAGACGATCAAGCCAAAGCCTTGATTCCATATCATACTGAGGATATTCCCTGATAGTCTGTTCTTCAAGTTTGAACTGGATAATGGCAAGAGCTTTTTCCATGGAACGGCCCTTATCGGTTTTGGCCTTGAAGTTACCGGTGGCCAGCTCTACCGGGTAAGTATGTTCAGCAAATTCAGCTAATAGAGAGAAATCAAAGCGAAGTCGATTCAGAAAGTCGAAATGATCGTATCTTGAAGTTATTCGTAATGCTTCTGCAATAAGTGACGGGTTTCCTGAAGCGGCACCCATCCATAGTATGTCATGGTTACCAAAAACATAATCTACCATATGTTTGTAAGCATTTGATGAAAGAATACGGATGATTTTGTCTGGCTGGGGGCCCCGGTCAAATACGTCACCAAGAACTTGAATACGATCGAGTAGTACCTGTCGAATAGTATGGGATAAATGCGAAATTAACCGATTTGAAATAATTGGCTCTTCAAAGATGGGATCCGGTACGGGCAGACCGGACAACAGGCGATTTATGGTATCGCGAAATTCCGGCAGAAATATCTCATTTGCAGAATTACTGATATTGGTCATTTTATATTTGAGAACTTCAACCAGGCAGAGAATAACATCCTGCATATCCATACGGATTAACTCATCATGGATATATTGTTTTTTTCGAATAATTTTCGTAAGGTACTGGATTTTTTCTGAACTGAAAGTCGCAGGAAGAGCCTCTCTGCATGTCTGGTAAAGCATACCAAACCTGCCTCTAAGAATAGACTTGAACCGGTCGCCTTCACCGTGGAGATCACTTATCCAGAGGGTTGTTGGAATGTTGGAGTTGAGTTGCTGTTCCAGCTCCAGAAGTTTCTGTGCCAGTTTGTCAATCTCATGGACTTGCGCTTTGACTGTCTGGTGGTTTGTAGGAAGCTTTGATGAAGGATTCATATTTCCACCATTTTGGCAGGAGAGAAAAGGGGTTTTGTTTCGGATAACAGATTGAAGTTTTATTTATCTTCAATGTTACTCTTAGATTTACAAAAATTCAATATCTGAAAAAAGCAAAACCCCGTTAATCCAAAGCCTGGATTAACGGGGTTTTTATATAAAAAACGGCGGCGACCTACTCTCCCACATAGTTGCCCATGCAGTACCATCGGCGCTGAAGAGCTTAACTTCCGTGTTCGGAATGGGAACGGGTGGATCCTCTTCGCTATGACCGCCGTAAATCAGGTGTCAGGAGACAGGTAACAGGAAAAACCCGTTTTGTTA
>JAUVON010000355.1 GCA_030599175.1 Desulfobulbaceae bacterium
GCTAGCGGGGAAAAAAGTCATCAAACATGAAGTTATAGCACCGAAACTGATCATTCGACAATAACGAGTGGTATATGAAAGGTTGATAAACTCGTAAAAAGCTCAGTTTCGATGGATAAGTAAAAAGCTTCATATTGGAGGCGTACAATTTTTCTATTATATCGGCGTACATACAGTACGTCGTAATGATAGAAAAATTGTAACAACGAACAAAATGAAGACTTTTTACGACGCCATCAAGGTTAAGTAGTGCTGCTCTTCAGGGCAGTCCAACTGATTGGGGATAAATGTATCGTGAAAATTTACTCATGAAACTGTAACCAGTCATTATAGAAGAAAAATTTAAACAAAAAGGAGATTGTTATGAAAATCAAGTTGCTGTCTTTCATTGGTGTACTGTTATTCACCGTTTCCAGCTCTTTTGCCGCAGAAAATGTCACTCTGACATTTTCATCGGTAAGTGTGCCAGGTGACGCACACACACGGGCAATGCAGGTATTCAAGATGACACTGAAAAAGATATCTAATGGAGCAATGGACGTCGATGTTTACCATTCCGGCCAGCTCTTCTCCCAGGAAGCAGAACTTGCTGCGGTGAGGCGGGGAACTCTTGATTTAGCCTATACAGCCGCCAGCTGGAATGCTGAATTCGTTCCCTACCTGTCAATGCTGGGAGCCGTATATACATTCAGTGGCTATGATCATATGACGAAAGTCCTAAATGGTGAAATCGGCAAGAAAATTTTTAACGATGTTGCCAAGGCAACCGGTGCCCGGCCACTTGCCGCTTTTTACCTCGGTACGCGCCAACTTAACCTGGTTGAAAAGGTCGGTGAAGTCCGTCATCCGGACGATATGAAAGGTGTTAAATTACGAACCCCGGGCAGCCCCACCTGGCTCGCTCTTGGTAAAGCTCTTGGCGGCAACCCCACGCCAATGTCGTTTTCCGAAGTTTATATGGGTCTGAAAACAGGTGCTATCGAAGGCCAGGATAATCCTCTGCCTACAGATAAGAATGCAAAATTCTATGAGGTTACAAAATACATCGTATTGACCGACCACCTGGCCGACTCAGTGTGGCCTACAATTAATGAGAAGAGATGGCAGTCATTCACAGATCAGCAGAAAGGCTGGATACTGGAAGCCATCGAAGCAGCACGTAAAGCCTGCGATGACCAGAATCTCGAGAATGAGGGGAAATTGAAAGATTTCTTTAAGAGTAAAGGGCTGGTGATTATTGAAGATCCTGATAAAGAGGCTTTTCAAAAATATGCCAAGAATTCCTATTTAACTGAGAGCAAGGATATCTCAAAAGACTGGGATCTCAAAATATACGATGCGATACAAGCTGTAAAATGAGCATTAAAGTTTAACACTATTCATAGACAGCCGAGCATTAACTGTCTATGAATAGACGCTTTAAAATAACACAGGCTCAGAGGAAGCAAATATGGGTAGCACCACCAGCGTATTTAAGAGAATTTTCTTATTCAGCTTAGATGTGGTTGAAAAATATATCCCCATGGTGGTTTTCCTTGTCCTCTTCTTTACCTTTATTCTCCAGATATTCTGCAGATATTTCATAGTACCGCTTACCTGGCCCCTTGAATTGACACTCATCTGTTTTCTCTGGGTAGCCCTGCTCGGGGGACTCTATGCCAAGAGAACTGATTCCCATGTGGCTTTCACCATGGTTTACGATGCGGTCGGCCCGAAAACACAGCTTTTCATGCGGTTAGCCGGGAACTGTATGCTGTTTACGTCCTTTTGTATTGCCCTCTATCCCTCATATGACTACGTAATTTTTATGGGATTCAAAAAGTCGAATGTATTAAGAATTCCAATGGATTTTGCCTTCTTTCCTTTTGTAGTTTTCCTGGTGTTCATGCTGGGAAGAATAGGAAGAGATTTAATAGATGACATGGTTGGACTTTACCGGGGAGATCTGTAAAATGAATCTTCCATTGACCGTCTTTATAACAAGCTTTATCCTGGTTTTTATTTTGCGCATACCCATTGCCGCAGGTATGCTGATGTCTTCCATTTTTTATTTTTCACTGGCTCAGGGTCCCATCGCAGATGTCAGCATGGTGGCCACCCAGTTCCTGACAAGTCTTAATTCAAGCTTTGTACTTATAGCAGTACCTCTGTTTGTCTTTATGGCAGAGATTATGAATACGGGCAAAATAACGGACATGATTTTTGATTTTGCCGCAATTATCGTCGGTAAGAGAAAAGGCGGTCTTGGCCATGTCAATGTTGTCGCATCTATCATCTTCTCCGGTATGACCGGCTCTGCCCTTGCCGATGCATCCGGGCTTGGGATGATGGAAATCAAGGCCATGAAAAAACATGGTTATGACGACGGGTTCAGTTGCGCAATCACCGCAGCTTCTGCGACCATAGGCCCTGTTTTTCCTCCCAGCATACCGATGATTTTTTACTCGATGCTGTCAGGCGCATCAGTGGGTGCACTGTTTATGGGTGGAATGGTGCCCGGTATTCTGGTTGGCATCGCCCTTATGGCTTATATCGCCTATATCGCTAATAAGCGCAACTACCCGCGAGGCAAGACAGTAATATTTAAAGATCTTCTGCTTATCACAATTAAAGCCGCCCCTGCTCTTTTTTCTGTGGTGGTTCTTCTCGGCGGGATCTACTCGGGAATTGTCACCCCGACGGAAGCGGGGGCGCTGGCATCACTCTATGCCATAATTATATCCGTATTTGTCTATCGGGCGATGGGTTGGAACGATTTTCTGCGTGTTGTCCTGTCCACAGTAAAAACAACCGGAATCCTGTCACTGCTTGTCGGGTCGGCATATGTGTTTTCTTTTATCGTTGCTATTGAGCATATTCCTGATACCGTGGCCACATATCTTCTTGGAGTTACCAGCAATAAATACCTGCTGCTGTTGTTGATCAACATCATTTTTCTTGTTCTCGGCATGTTTGTTGACACCATGTGCATCATTCTTGTTTTCATCCCCATTGTCCTGCCCCTGGTCCTGGAACTTGGCATCGACCCGGTTCATTTCGGGGTGGTAATCACTCTTAACATGATGATCGGGCTGTCGAC
>JAUVON010000413.1 GCA_030599175.1 Desulfobulbaceae bacterium
CCCGAATTATTGGTCAGATTTTGCCAGTTACCAAAACTTACTCCCGGGAAAAGTGCTCCCGCAGTTGCAACTGCACTGCTGGCTGCAGCATACTTCAAAAACCGTCGTCTGTTGAGTTTCATTGTCACTTCGTTATCTCCCTTGTTTTTCTTGGTCATCATAGCCAAAGGCCAGGCTCAGAGACTGCAGGGACTGCAGATTATTTAGACTCTTCTGGAGCTTATCCTCGGTAGTTTCATCCGGTGTATCAGTGACTAAAACGACAACCTCCTGGTTGTCTGATGGTATTACTTCGCAATGGGACAGAGCGGCGAGATCGGCGCAGAGCACCTCCTTTGCACCACTTTTAGGCATGGCAAGATAGCTGAAAATAGGCATCCCACTCCTTTATATTGTGATTGAACGTCTACCGCATTGTGGTATTGCTGCTGGCCAAAACAGCCTGATCAAAACTGCCGCCAATAGTTACAATGTGGCATATGAATAATAATTAATCAATCGTTTTTATAAAATACATCAGACACGTTGCCGTTGATAATGGAGAAAAAGTACTATAGATTCAATACTTGATGAAGGTGTGATACTGTGAGATAAACCGACAAATGATACCTTAAATCATGTTGCTAAAAAACGGGAAACTTCAGTAGAGAATATTCGTGCCTTTGAAGCTGGTGACCCGGTACGGGTAGTTCAATAAAAGCAACAATTCATTGCCATTACCTGCCATAGATGTATAGTAATGTGAATATGTACGAAACGTTGTTTCGCAGACTATCCCTATTTCCCAAAAACAAGGTGAGAAGATATGGCAAATTTCTTATTTATACTTCGATCAAATGACAATGAGAAGGCAACCCGCTGCTTTCAGTTTGCAAAAATTGCCCACTCCAAGGGACACCGGGTAAATTTGTTTTTAATTGATAACGGCGTTGACTGGGCAGTCAGCGGCAGAGACGGTTCGACCCGCACTGTAACAGGTGACTGCGTAGATGATTATCTACCCTATTTGATTGAAAATGAGATTGAGACCGGGGTATGTACTCCCTGCGCCAAAAACAGAAACATGGACGAAGCCAAATTCAACAGTAATATGGTTCTCGACGGTGGCCCCCATCTTATTGATATGGCGGCAGAGGCGAAAGTCTTTAATTTTTAGCACCGAAAAAAAGAAACCGGGATAGCATACACTGCTATCCCGGTCTGGAAACATCATACAGCGGACTGTTAACCAGCCTGTCTACCAGTGTCCTTCTTTATTGGCACCGGTGCTATACTCAACAGGGCCGGTCTTAAACGCTTCAACAGCTTCCTCAATCGTTCCTGCAACATCACTGACCACCTTTATTCCGGCGGCCTCAACAGTTTTAAAAGCATTGGGGCCGCAATATCCGGTCAAAAGAACCTCAGCACCCTTCTCACTTACCATGGTAGCCGCCTGGATTCCCGCCCCTTTGAATGCATTTACATTTTCACTGTTGTCAATCGCTTCAAAATCCATCGTCTCAGTATCGACGATTATAATGTAGGGAGCCCGACCAAAGCGTGGATCAACTTCATCACTGAGATGAACCCCTTTCGCTGTAACAGCTATCTTCATACCAATTCCTCCCGGTATATTTTTTCATCTGATCATTGACCACCGCCACCGCCACAAACCTGATCTTCCATGATCATCGGCACGTTGCCCGCAATCATATCCTCGACAACAGGGCGGATATCAATTCGCTCAGCGTCATGATACACATCTATACCCACCTGTTTAAATCCCATCAACGGACGCATGCCTATTCCGCCAACTATCAACTGCTGCACATTGTTCTCTGCCAGAAGATTAACAGGGACCATACAACCACCCTGTACATGCTCTTTATTATTCAGAATAGAAACTTCTTTGACCTTCCCATCTTCTACATCTATCAGGGTAAAGACATCACAATGTCCAAAATGTCCTGCCCGTTTACCGTCCAAACCACCCATTCCCTCTGATGGAACTGCAATACGTACTGTTGCCATTACTTTCTCCTTTTTTTTTATGGCGTCGTAAAAACTCTCCATCTACTTCGTTGTGCGCCCCTTAGGAAGTGCCCTTGGAGTACAAATTTTCTATCATTACGACGTACCCTAGTACGCCGTAATGATAGAAAATTTGCGCGCCTCGCATATGAAGTTTTTTACTTAGCCATCTGAAATTTTGATTTTTACGAATCCATCAAAGTATGATAGTGAGATAATGAGTGTAGATTCCAACAAAGATCCTTTTTCCCAGGTCGGTTTTCTCCAGTTTGAGATCGTTGGAGG
>JAUVON010000278.1 GCA_030599175.1 Desulfobulbaceae bacterium
AACTCTGGATACAAATCTTTTATTCTTATTAAATTCCTTTCAATTGCTGGAAAATCATATTCCCACTCATATTCCCTCATGCCAGAGACGTTATCAATCCAAACATTTTGTAAATTGCCATCTTTCTGCCATGGATGTTCCTCAAGGAGCTCTTTCGCTCTGATACATGCTTTTTCGTCACCGTAATTCATGCAGCTGAACATCTTGGCTACAGTTTCACTTGTTATTGGTTCTATATCCTCTATCTCCAGAAATACAAATGAACTGTTCAAAGCGCATCCTGTGAGGAAAAGTGTCAAAAACATTAAAGTGTTTTTCATTATTTTACCTCCCTTGTGGCCATGCCAAGTGACTTTTCATTTTCTAAGCCGAATTAATCGGAGCTTTTAGAATGCTTAAATATTATCTCTCAGATATTCTGAACACAGTTTTTACCCTTGCCCGAACGATCTCTTGTCCGGGAGAGATGCTTCCTTCATCGTTTCTTACCCTTGACTGCTCCATACTAAAAACTGCGTTTCTCGGAGCTCTTGAAAAGGAGTCAATCTCCTCTATCAATAATGGCTCCAACACTTGAGCCCCCAACGCACCGGCAAGCGATACGGCTTTTTCTTTTGCTTTTTTAACAGCGATGATCCTTGTTTCATTCTGAATAATGATCCTATTTGATATAGCAAATGATACAGAATTAATCGTCAGATTGTTAAAGTTGGCAAGTTGTTTCCAGTATTTCAGGTAGTCGTGAAACTCTGTTGTTTTAAAACTTATACTGGTAAATGCGAAATAACCCTCCTTGAGTCTGCTCTTATTTCGATACACTACATTTTCATTTAACTGCATTCTCGAGGTTTTTACATTGTCTGTTGTAAGGCCAGATTCTTTGAGATAATTCAGTACACTCGACACATCATCAGAATGATTTTTGGATACCTCAACAACAGTTCCGCTGAGAGTCTTTACTGAAAGATTCCAGTGAAGTTCATCCGGAATCACCTCTGTTTCCGCTGTACCAAAAACGACTACGTGAGGGACATTAAACTCTGCATAGCAAAGAGATAAGGGAAGGAAAATCAGTAACAGTTGAATTAAATATCTCATTGTTTTCTCCTGCAAATATGTAGCTGTTAAAAAGGTAGTCGATCCACAACCCTCTGGATTGTTCTTGGCGCAGATCCCTCGAGGTGGTTGTTCACGTACACAAAAGACTCAACGCCCAGGGAACTCAAATCTGTAAGCATCTCCACAAGCGATTCAATGTCCTTATCCTTCGGAGCTACCACCTGGTTCCAGGATTTGCCGGTTTTGGCATTACAGCTTTATTATCGAACAATGACCAGAACCATTGGTCTATTTCTACTATCCTGTAATGGTGGCTGTATTCCTGCAGATAATTGAATGGTTTGTTTTCAGGATAAATGAGACCTTGCCATGAATCATATTTCCAGGAACAGGTACCTACGTGGGATGGAACGTTCATGACTACAAAGTAAGTCTACTTGAATAGGATTCAAGCGGAAAGGGAACTGGAGCATGTGGAAGAGGGTGGCAGCCACGTGATACATGAATTTATTTAGTACTTTACTCCAGAACTTCTGTCATAAAAAACAAGAAACTGAGGAATGTATATTGAAATTACATGGTTGTATTCACCACCAAGGTACTTATCCAAGCATTCTAAAAGTTCCGATTTATTCGGGTTAGATATACAATTCAATACATTTGATTCGAGATAGAGCCAACCTTGTTGAAAGACAGGCTGACTTCCGGGAAGTCGACCCTCCGGTTTGCCCGCCGGGGGTAACGGAGCGTGACTGCGCAGCGCTCCACAACATTTCTTTTGTCTTTTTCCAAAAGGCAGCACTTTGAATTTTACCTAGACAATCGTTCTTCTATTCTCTGAATAGTCCTCGGTGCCGATCCCTCAAAATGGTTATTCACATACAGGAATGTTTGGACATCTGTATCTTTTAAATCAGCCAGCATACCTGCAAGATGCTCAAGGTCTTTACCTCTTGGAGCTACAATCTGGCTCCAATTATTTCCTGTATAATGCTTTGTCGATCTGATATAATATGTACATATAATATGACCCTCAAAACTCGATTTCCAAGGGAGGTGCATATGAAATACCAACTATCTAACTGTGAAATTGAACAGCTGTCGGACAATGTCTTTGAAACAACCCCAAAAGAAGGCATTGTAGTGGATAAAAAGTGCGCAAGTGAATGCCATGACCTTTGGGATGATATACGAGATAAACCGTTCGGACTTCTCATAAATTGTAAAAACTCATTTTCACTTTCCCTTGACGGATGTCTGGACATTGGCAAACATCCCCTTCAACAAAAAACGGCAATATTCTGTGGTAGTATTTCCGAACTAGAAATGAAAGGTAGAACAACATCACAAATAAAAGAGGCGGGACATTCTTGGAACGACTACAAAATGTTCTCCGACAGAGACGAAGCAATTAAATGGTTTTCCGACATTTGAGTCTCTATCCTTCACAGAGTCTTGGGCAATGACTCTTTTGAACGACGTTGTGTTCCTCATGTGTCACACGGCACATGCTAAAAGTCTTTGTCCGTCTAGTGGGACATTTGTTCGACTCCCTGTTTTGGCTAAACTCGCAAATGTTTTTTGATTCAAAATACTCAAGCATAGGAGTGAGAATCATGCCTAGCACACCTGAAATCATTCGATGGCAAGAAGCTCTTGAAAGGGAGCTGGCAGAGGCAAGATCTTCCAAGCTCACAGTTCCATACGATCAAGTAGCCAGAGCCTTCCCTTCTCAAAGTCCACACCCAGATACATTTGAATTCAATTTGATTGACGACATGACCTTTACCCAATGGGCTGAGGCACGTGGCTGGAAAGCTATCCCAATCCAAGAATCATCTGCCGGTGAAACATCGTTTGGGGTCATTCTTTTCACTAGAATAACTTGATGACTCTCCATCACTGCCCGGATATTACGCAATTTCATTGAATACGGTTCGGGGAAGTAGGCACTATTCCCCCTCATATCCCACAATCAGGACCTTTTCAACACGCTGTCGCTGATCTGTATTCAGTGTTGCATACCACTCGTCAAACTCAGGAAATTTGGTCTTACACTTACCCATCTCCAGCATAGTAAATTCTCGCTGGTAGGCTGTTCTTAGTAGGGAGCCGATACCGCAGTGATATGTGGCCGCACATTCGTCCGGTGTTGGCATGTTACTTTTTCTCACTTGTCAATGGTGGTTCAGGAAAACATTACCCTGGCAAATAATCCTCCCGCACCGGTGAAAAGACTTCAACCAGTACCGAATCCTGCAGCGCCTCTGCTCCGTGTTTTTTTTCACCTGAAATGCACCAACTGTCACCCGGGTTGCAAAGGATCTCCTCTGTGCCAACTGAAAATCTTACCTGTCCGGAAACAAGATACCCTGTCTGTTCATGGGGGTGGCTGTGCAGAGGTACGATACTGCCTTTCTGCAACCTGAACTCTGCCATTAGTGTTTTTTCACCATGAACCAGAGTCTTTTGCTGGATGCTGGCTAGTGGTGTGGAATATCCGCCTTTGCTACTTTTATTAAACATCTTTGCCTCACTTTGAATTTGTTCAGACTACTCTATACCAAGTTTTTTTATTCTGTGAAGATTGAAAAGGTTGTACAGGGGTTGTACAAACAGCTCGTTAAACAAAAAAGCACTCAACTCGCCATGAGTTAAGTGCTTTATATTATTGGTACCCCTTCGTGGACTCATTCAGAACTCAATTGACTGTTTTGCCAAAAGGAATGATCGACACAATTCTTGTTGCTCAGAATCAAGTGAAGGATGGGTTTCTTTCCGCTCAGGTGTAGCTGGTTAGTGTGCCACCTTATTCTGTTTTTTTGCAAAGTTGATGGCTGGAGTTGGTTCATAGAATTATCTTAACCTATGCTTACTGGTAGCAGTTGAAGATTGGTAGTGATAAGGTTAAATAACAACGATGGGTATCCTGTCCCCGGAACTACTGTCCCCGGAACTACCTGGGAACTACCTGTCCGCTACGATTTTTGCCAGACACTCGGGAACGCCTTGCGGCAAGGGCGGCTCAAACAAATGATAAAGCTTATTGAAGTACTTCCGCTGGATGCGGTTGATTCGATCT
>JAUVON010000167.1 GCA_030599175.1 Desulfobulbaceae bacterium
CATCAGATGATTCTGCACCATATCCCGCAACTGGCCGGACTTGTCAAAATAGTCCCAGCGGCCCTCAATCCCCACCTCCTCCGCTACCGTAATCTGGACATGATCAATGGTATTATGATCCCAGTTGGTAGTGAAAATGGAATTGGCAAAACGCAGGGCCAAAAGATTCATAACTGTTTCTTTGCCGAGGTAATGGTCAATCCGGTACACCTGATCTTCATTAAATACCCTGGCCACAGTATCGTTGATCTCCTGAGAGCTGGCCAGATCCCGCCCGATGGGCTTCTCCAGTACTACCCGGGTTGCCGGGGTGATGATCCCGGCATGATCCAGTCCATTGCAGATATCGTCAAACAGAAATGGGGCCACGGAAAAATAGTTGACCAGCACCCGCTGCTCCTGGTCAACCACATCCTCCAGCCGATAGTATTCATCCGGCACATCCAGGTTAATCAGCACATAGTGCAGCCTTGTCAGTAAGCGCTCCACCACTTGAGTATCCAGAGGATCTTTGATAAAGGTGTTCAGGCTTTCCCGTACCTTATCGACAAACCCGTCCTGTTCCAGTTTATGCCGGGCAACTCCAATAATGCGGGTATCATCATGAAGCATACCCGCCTTTTCTAACTGGTAAAGGGATGGAATCAATTTACGCCGGGAAAGGTCTCCCAGCACACCAAAAATCGTAAAATCACATGGTTGGTTATCAGTTCTCATATACTTCTGTCCGCATTACCTGATTTTCTTGAAGTTAACAGAACACCGTCTTCCGGCAGTCGATGCCATTTCAACTCAACAGGAAAAGGCTTCACATCCCAGATTTTTCTGCTGTAATCCATGATGGAACGATCCGATGAAAACTTACCCATACGAACGGCGTTAAGAATAGACATCCTGGTCCAGTTTTTCTTATCCTGAAAGGCCTTGCCGACAAGATCCTGACAGTCGACATAAGCCCTGTAGTCGGCGAAAACCGTATACTGGTCATCGTAGAGCAGGGAATCGACAATGGGACGGAACAACTCATGATCACCGTGGGAGAAATGGCCTGATGCAATCAGGTCAATAGCACCTTTCAGTTCAGGGTCATTTTGATAGTAGTCCCCGGGCCGATATCCAGCACTTTGCAATGCCATGACTTCTTCAACAGTAAGGCCAAAGAGAAAGAAATTTTCGGCCCCCACCTCTTCCCTAATCTCCACGTTGGCTCCATCCAGAGTACCGATGGTCAGAGCACCGTTCATGGAAAACTTCATATTGCCGGTCCCCGAAGCCTCCATACCGGCCTGAGAAATCTGTTCGGACAGATCGGTCATGGGGTATACAGTATGACCAATCTTTACATTATAATTGGGGATAAAAAAGATCTTCAGTCTATCGCGCACGTCGGGATCGTTGTTTACCACCCGGGCAACCGAAGTTATCAGTTTGATTATCCGCTTGGCCATAAAGTAGCTGGGTGCTGCTTTTCCGCCAAAGACAAAGAGCCGTGGAGTTATCTCAATATCCGGGTTAGCCTTGATCCGATTGTAAAGGGTGATAATATGGAGAACGTTAAGGTGCTGACGTTTATATTCGTGGATTCTCTTGACCTGGACATCGTACATTGCCTTTGGGTCAACCTTCAGATCCAGTACCTTCAAAATCCGGTTGGAAAAATCCTGTTTATTGTCCTCCTTAACTTTCAGCCAGGCGTCCTGGAATGAAGAATCATCCGCCAACTTTTCCAGTTTTTTAAGTTCATCAAGATTAGTAAGCCATTTCTCGCCAATGGCCTCGGTGATCAATCCGGTAAGACGCGGGTTACTCACCGCAATCCAGCGTCTGGGAGTGACCCCGTTAGTCACATTACGGATCTTGCCGGGATACATCTCGTTGAAATCAGCCAGGGTATGCTTTCGCAACAGGTCGGTATGCATGGCAGCCACCCCGTTAATAGCCTTGGAACCAACGCAGGCCAGATTGGCCATCCGTACATAGCGGGGCCCGGATTCATCAATGATGGACATTCGGCTTAATCGCTGGTCATCGCCAGGGTATTTCAAGCGAACCTCGTCCATAAAACGGCTATTGATCTCAAAGATAATTTCCAGGTGTCTGGGCAGCAGGTTGCCAAACATATCTATCTGCCACTTTTCCATAGCCTCCGGCAACAGGGTATGGTTGGTGTAGCACAGAGTTTTTTTGGTAATATCCCAGGCGCTGTCCCAGTCGTAGAGATGAACATCCATCAACAGCCGCATCAGTTCCGGCACCGCCACAGCGGGGTGGGTATCATTAAGCTGGCACTGGAAGTCCTCAAAGAAATTATCCAGGTTGTCGTGAATAAAGAGGTGAATACGGATCATATCCTGCAAAGAGCAGGAGACGAAAAAATACTGCTGTTCCAACCGCAGCCGTTTACCCTGAAACTGCTCATCGTTTGGATAAAGTACCTTGGTGATGGTTTCAGCGCTGATTTTATCTTCCACTGCACCATAGTAGTCGCCGGTATTGAATTCTTCAAAATCAAAGGAGGTGTGGGCCTCGGCGCTCCAGAGCCTGAGAAGATTGACGTTATTTACCTTAAAGCCGGGAACCGGGGTATCGTAGGGGATGCCGGTGATCACCCGAGCCGGAATCCAGCGTGACCGCCGATTGCCACGCTCTCCATGGTACACTTCAGTGTGGCCTCCAAAACCTACATCACAGGCCATGTCCGGCTTTTTAATTCCCCAGGGATTGCCCGGATGCAGCCAGCGGTCGCTGATCTCCTTTTGCCAGCCGTCAACTATCTCCTGGTCAAACATGCCATATTCGTAACGAATGCCATAGCCTATGGCGGGAATCTGCAGGGAAGAAAGCGAATCCAGGTAACAGGCTGCCAGTCGGCCAAGTCCACCATTGCCAAGTCCCGGCTCCTCCTCATGGTCGAAAAGCTCTTTCAGATCCAGGCCGCTTTCCTCTGCGGCTTGAGAAAAATCATCATAAAGACCAAGGTTGACCAGGTTGTTATGCAGATGCGGCCCCATCAGGAATTCTGCCGACAGGTAGCAGACAATTTTGGAATCTTTATCCAATATAGCCTCCACAGAATTAACAAACAGATGCTGCATCCGGTCACGCAGGGTATAGGCAACAGAAAGATAATAATCATTGAGGCTCGCTGTTCTGGTGGTACACCCTTGCTTGTAAAAAAGATTATAGGCAAAGGCACGTTTAAGTTTATTGATATCTTCTCTCTTTTTACCGTCTGTCTGTTTTGCTGGACTCATCAAGGTCTCCTTTCAGTGCTTTACTCCAGGACTTCTGCAATAAAAAACAAGAAATCGAGGAAGGTCGTTAAAATTATTCGGATTAGAATGTTGCTTGCCCTGTCAAATTACTGTTCTTGTTCTCTTGACCAGAAAGCGCCAAAAGAATGTGGAAAAACTACTTTCTGGGGATTTCCCGGGGATCGGTCATATTCTCAGGCCTCAGTAGATCATCGAGCTGTTCCTGTGAAAGAAGACCTTTTTCCATTACCAGTTCATAGACACTGCCACCGGTTTTCAGTGCTTCTTTGGCGATAGCTGCAGACTGCTCGTAGCCGATGACCGGAACCAGGGCAGTGACCAGGCCGATGCTGTTTTCCACATAGCCCCGGCAGACATCCCGGTTAGCCTCAATCCCTGTAATACATCTGGCGGCCAGGGTGACACAGCCATTTTTCAGAATCATCATACCATGAAGCAGATCGTAGGCGATAATCGGTTCCGCCATACAGAGTTCGAGCTCGCTGGCCTCAGCTGCCATCGATACCACTGCATCATAGCCCATAACCTGATAGCAGATCTGGTTGATCAACTCCGGGATAACAGGATTAACCTTACCGGGCATGATAGAGGAGCCGGGCTGCATCGGCGGCAGATTGATTTCATTAAGCCCGCAGCGGGGACCGGATGACAGCCAGCGAAGGTCGTTGCAGATCTTTGATATCTGCACTGCGCCACGCTTCAGGGTGGCGGACATCTGCACAAAGATGCCGGCATTCTGGGTCGCTTCCACAAGGTTCTTGGCACGGCGCAATTCAAACCCACTTACCTCAGAGAGCTTTTCAGTTACCAGGTTGGCGTACCCTGGAGGGCTGGTAATTCCCGTACCAATGGCAGTTGCACCCATATTTATATCACAAAAATCATGCGTCGCATGCTCAATAGCATTAATCGCGCTATCGACCATCACCCCATAGGCACTGAACTCCTGGCCAAGGGTCATTGGTACTGCATCCTGGTTTTCTGTACGTCCCATCTTCAATACGTCATTAAACTCTTCAGCTTTCTTTTCAAGAGATCCACGCAGCTCTTCCATGGCACGTATCAGATTACGGCTAGAGAGCAACACTGCCAGTTTGATAGCGGTGGGATAGGCGTCATTGGTCGACTGCGAACAGTTGACATGGTCATTGGGATGCAGGTGCTGATATTCCCCCTTGTTATGACCCATCAGTTCGAGTCCCCGGTTGGCTATAACCTCGTTGGCATTCATATTTGTTGATGTCCCCGCCCCACCCTGGAACATATCAACAGGGAAATGCTCACGCAGTTTTCCTTCAAGCAATTCATCGCAGGCGTCACATATTGCCTTCATCCTGGCTTCGTCAAGTGTTCCCAGCTCATGATTGGCAAGAGCTGCAGCTTTTTTAACCAGAGCAAGCCCTTCAATCAGATGCTCAAAATTGCTGATAAACACCCCGGATATGGGAAAATTCTCAATTGCCCTCTGGGTCTGTACTCCGTAATAGACATGATCTGAAACTTCCCGTTGGCCAAGTGAATCATGTTCCAGACGGAAACCGCTCATTACCTGGACATCTTTTTTATTTTTATAAATCTGATCCGACAGTACTCGCAGACGCCGGTTAATGCCGACGGCAATGCGGGAAACGATACGGTAAAAGATGTCTGGATTGTTTTCCCTGATGGCTTCAATCTTTTCTTTCGACATTTGCCATACGGTTGCACCCTCGCGGGTATAAGCACCATTGGAATGGGAATCACCCTCCAGGAAAGTTCCTTCACTGATAAGAGCACCTGCAATCATTGTGGCGATATGCCTCGAAGAACCATGCAGTCCGCGAACCAGCTCAATATTACCTTCCAGGATAATGCCCGCCCACTGACGAGGGGTCGATTCCTGAAAAAGCCATTCATTTGGCTTGTAGACGCGCTGCTCACCCTCGGCAAAAAAAGCGGTTAAATCTTTTTCACTGATACCTGATGCCTTTGCAGCTTTCTTGATTCTGCTACTTTCTATTTTCATGATAGTGCTCCTGTTGAGAGTTTTTTAGATGATTATAAAACGATGGTGTCGTAAAAACTTCAAATTCCAGATGGTTAAGTAAAAAGTCCCCGACTTCGTCATTCCCGCGTAGGCGGGAATGACGGAAAGGTGAAGAACTTGGGTTTTTACGACGCCATTATAAAATAATGCTCCCAAACACAAAACCAAGGATAACCGCAAAGATAATTGTCAATGTCCCCGGAATAAGAAAGGGATGGTCAAAGACATATTTGCCTACCCTGGTTGATCCGGTATCGTCAAACTCTATTGCAGCCAGCAGAGTAGGATAAGTCGGCAGTACAAAAAGGGCACTAACCGCAGCAAAGGAAGCTATCGCCGCAACAGGACTGATACCAAGGGCAAGGGCTGCGGGCATAAGTGCTTTGGTGGTGGCAGCCTGGGAATAAAGCAGCATTGCAGCAAAAAAGAGTACAACCGCGAGCAACCAGGGTTTTGACTCAAGAATATTACCGGCCAGGACATTGATTTCATCCATATGGGCGGCAACAAAGGTGGTTCCCAGCCAGGCTACACCAAGAACACAGATGCAGGCACTCATACCGGACTTGAACGTTGCAGCATTAAGGATATTTTTCGCATCAATTTTGCAGAACAGGGTGATCATCGTGGCAGCACCAAGCATAAAGCTGATGATGGCATGATCACGCTCAAGGATCGGCTCTTTGATCAAGCCGACCAATGGACTGATTGCAACAGCGTAGAAAACGACACAGACAATGGCGATAGCGAAAATAAGGACTGAAAGTTTTGCTGCGGCCGGGATCTCTTTCTTGGATTCTTCATCTGAAACCATCTTGACCTGGCCGTTGGCCAGACGTTCTTGATAGACCGGATCATCTTTTAATTCCTTGCCCATAAAGTTGGTGGGAATAGCAGCAAGCATAACCGCAATAAAACTGGATGGAATGGCAATCATCAGGAGCTGTACATAGTCAACACCGACTTTTTCCAGTTCCGAGGAAAAAAACACCACAGCGGCAGAGATGGGTGAAGCGGTGATCGCAATCTGAGAGGCGACCGTTGCGATTGCAAGGGG
>JAUVON010000014.1 GCA_030599175.1 Desulfobulbaceae bacterium
AAAAGGACCTGTTTGCTGGCCACCTACTGAAACAAAATATTGATTTGTTGGTGGTGGCGGTGGCATATTTGTATTTTGTTGATTCTGCGGATTTTGTTGATTCTGATTTTGTTGCTGATTCATCATCTGTTGCATCATGGCCATTCCCATCATGTTTTCCATACCACCTCCTCCGCCACCAGTGTTTCCAGCAGCTTTTTGGAGACACCAACCACATCCTGATCACCATCTTCAGCAATTACATTATCAAAAAGATCCTGTTTGGATCGAACCAGGGACAGTACGTGTTCTTCATAGGAATCAGCCGCCACCATGGTGATCAGCTGTACCGTTTTGGTCTGGCCGAGGCGATGAATCCTGCCATTACGCTGTTCAAGGACAGCAGGGTTCCAGGGAACATCAAGATTAACCAGCACAGATCCGGATTGCAGGTTGAGTCCAAGACCACCGGCATCAGTGGAAAGAAAGACCTGGATACTGTCATCGTTTTGAAAAGCGTCCATAAGATCGCCACGTCTTGCAGTCGGCACACTGCCATGGAGGGAGACATAGCCGATATCCATCTGCCTCAGCCTGCTTTCTACCATTTGTGTCATCATTCTCCACTGGGAAAAAATGACAATTTTTAACCCGGACTGCAGACACACCTCTTCCAGAATAGTTTCAAGCTCATCAATCTTTGGCGACCCTTCCGTTTCTTTGTCCACAAGGCCGGCGGCATCACAGGCCATTCGTGCCTGCTGCAGAGCAGCCATCAACTTGTTTTTCTCAGTTGGTGTTAATGGCCTGGTTTTTGCGATGGTGGCCAGTCGCCCTGCCGCACCCATGGCGGAATCATGCAGATCTACTTGTTTTTCAGTCATTGCCACATCGATTTGTGAGGTGATTCTACCAGGAAGCTGATCTTTAACAATTCTTCGATCACGACGCAGCATTACCGGTTCCAACCGTTTGCGCAGCATGGAAAGATTACGATAGCCAAGTACCTTATCCCGTTTATCGGTGATATGAAAATCTATCATATAGCGCCAGAGCGGCCCCAGGATTTTGGGGTCAATCACCTGCATCAGACTGTACAAATCCTCCAGTCTGTTTTCCAGCGGTGTGCCGGTAAGTACAAAGGCGTAACGGGAAGAGATCTGTTTAACAGCGGAGGCGATCTTGGTGCGCCAGTTTTTGATACGCTGTGCTTCATCAAGGATTATGAGATCCGGGCTGATGGTCTCACTAATAAACGTGAGATCACGCAGAAGCAGTTCGTAATTAAGAACAAAAAAGTTGCAATCACGGCGATATTGTACCCCCCGCTGTGATGGTGTGCCTTGAATCACCTGGGTTTCAAGATCGGTAAATTTTGCAATTTCTCTTGCCCACTGCTGCTTAAGAGATGCTGGACAGATAATAAGTATTTTCCTTATGCCCTCGTGTTCCTTCAGCCAGACGGCAGCACTGATGGCCTGCAGAGTTTTACCAAGGCCCATGTCATCGGCCAGAAGGGCACGTCCGGTTCCGGCGAGAAAGGAGACCCCTTCTATCTGATAGGGATAAAGCCTGGCTTTTATTCCCGGAATTTTGCGACTGCTCTGGATCACTTTTTTGATTTCAACAGAGCGCTGTTTATGACTGATACCGGTGGCGACCTGTCTTGCAAAAGAAGCTGCATCTTCACCAATATAGATATCTTTGCGATTCTCGGTCAGATCCATAAAGTGAAAGAAATCTTCAGGCAGTCGACCACTAAAGGTTCCGGAGGCAGAGAAACAATTCTCCAGTAAATCCTGTTGTTCATCCGTTACCTCAAATGGTCGATGGATCATGATTTGTGGTGCATCGTCCACATCCCAGGCAAGATAGACATAGGGAAATGGAGCCGGCTCTTGTTGAAAAATCTTAAATTGCGGGTGCTTACTGATTTTATGAAGAACCGCTTCAATATGTTTGCAGGTACCAAGCTGATTGGTGGCAAAATCCGGACAGGTACAGTAATTCGCACGCTGTTGCAAACTGCGGATGGTTACCCGATATTTTTTTGAATAATGGGATGCTCCACCAAGAGACTCTGCAGTCCAGTTGCCAAACCAGAGATCCCTGCCACCCTGACACACAACCTCCACCTCCGAGCGACCCCGTTTGATGCGGTTTTTTATAGCACCATCGGTGGCTGTGAGCAGCTTATCTGTTTCGCCATATTGATCGGCATATTTACACAGAACAGCTACTACATGACGACACGCTCCGTTCGCAAAGACTTCACTGCATTCACAGTTGAAAGAGAGAGTGTCTTCAGACAATCTGATGGTGACAATTTCCGGGATATCAGCATCTTCCCCTTCAACCTGTCCCCAGAGAACATTTTCACTATGGTCAATATCCATCACTTTGTCTTGCCGATGATCTTGTAATCCATCTCTAATCGTATTTTTATCAGCAATGGATTGTAATCTTTCCTGATCAAAGTAGAATTGGTTGCTGCTGCTCTTTTTTTGTGTCTGGGGCATTGTGAAGTGCTCTTTGTTTTTATGTGGAAGTTATGTTTGCTGATGAATTTATAACCTTGTTGTGTAACAGGATGATATGGTAACAGGATTTTTGCTTTTCCACCATAATTGAGTTATTGTTATTCAGATGATTTCATGAATTTTTTCTGTACGTTATTTCCCGTTTGCTAAGGCAGGGCGGTATCCCCTATGAACACAGATACACTGCAGAAAGCTACCGCTCTTTTCGGCTCATCCGCCCTCTCTTTATTTGAGAAAGGTGCTGTGGAAAGCCTCCTTGTAAACCGTAATCAGCATCTTGGCTCCCTGCTGAGAGCTGAACGGGCACTTTTTTACCTGAACATCCTTTACCGCATGCTTCTTTTTAAGCGTGATTATGAGCTTGAACCTTTATACGACGATATCTACAGAGGTGTTGGACCGGCACAGTCTGTCACCGGTGACGACTACGATTCGGATCGTTTCCGTGGGGATATGGCTCAGCTAGCTGAATGGAAATTAATCAGTTTTCGTATTGAAAAACAGCGTTTACGTGGGTACCGTGACAACCGTAAGAGAAAGTTTCGGTACCGCCTGGACGCAGAAACTGTCCATTTTCTCGAATGGCTTGAACAGCGCCTGCTGGATGATATCCACAGCAGCGGCAATGATACCAGGGATCTTCTGGGAGAAATGCGTGGCAGCCTTGGAGAACTTCTGCGGCTGTTGCATCATTTGCTGCCGCAAGACGACGATACAGAGGAGCAGAAAGAACTTTCCCGCCGGGTGCTTTTTCAGCTGTTTAAGGCCGGAGATTTATCCCAGGAGATCACCGCTGGGCTTGCTGATTTTAATGGCCGTCTGCTATTTTTTCTGGTGAAACGCTATGAAATCAGTGAGGTTCGTCAGCTGGTAAAAGAGGTGGAAAGTTATGTGGAAACTTTTCTAAAACAAGCTTCTGATTTGCGCCTTGAGATCCTGCCGCTACTGAAACGTTTGCAGAGCAAAAAACAGTCGGAGAAACTTCTCCTGTGTCACGAAGTAATGGAGAAAGAACGTCTGCGCACACCTCATTTACTGCAGACCCGGCGTGATGCACACGTTGAAGCAATTCCCGGGCGTTTACTGAGCTTTTTTACAGAACAGGGTGGGCTCGACCGGTTGTTGCACCGAATAAACAGATCCTCTCTGCAGGTTTGGCAAAAACTGCGCAGCCATTTGCGGGAACTGGAACGAAAAAACAACAAGCTGCAGGATATTGCTTCCCGTATTGGTGATATTGCCTCCTTTGATGAAACTCAGACCTTTCACGATTTTTTCAATGCTCTGCTGGCCCAGTCACTCTGCCGCTATGACCAGCATTTCTGGGATACAGATGAAAAAGCGGAGCCACCAAAACCCAAAAAACCGATTGCCAGAAAATCCAGCTTCCCAAAACAGTTTCTAAGAAACAAACAACAAAGTGATACGCCCATCCAGTCGATGGACGAAGCAAAGCTTTCTCTCTTACAAAATTGGCTCCATGAAAAACTGTGCAATACGGGTAGACCGGAAGCCCATTTATCCAGTGGCTGTTTTGATTGTTTCACTGATTGTGAAAATATTATAAATCTTGCTAAAGCAGGGATCTTTACCAACGGAAAACGCTTACATCGTATCCACTATTCCCTGTCTCCAAAAGGGAAAGAGATCATATTACGGATTGATGAGTGCAGTCTGAAATGTTGTGAGATGCTGATTACAGCCACCAAGTGAAAATGAATCATGGAAATTGAACTTGCAAAACTCTTAAAACGCAGCAATTACAAGGTACAGGCGGTGTTAAATGTCGTGCTTGAAAGCTCTTATTTTTATGCGGTTGATGATCATGATCTGTTTCTCTTTCTTCGTCGTCACCGCCGCGAGTTCTCTGAGTTTTTCAAACTATTCTATGGCTGGAGCCTGATTATCGACTCCAAGTGCGCCCGTGTATATAAGGCGGACTGGTATAACCGCGCCATTACCCCTGCCAATCGTTCGCTTTTTCAATTCACTAAAAGAGACGAATGCCTGGCCTTTATGATGCTCCTTGAATTTTTTGAGCAGCAGCTTGAGGAAAACGGTATGACCATAGAAGATAAAGAGAATCTCCGGTTTCACTTTGGTGATCTGCTCGATTACAGCCATAATCGTTTTCAGGAACTTTTTTCTGAACAGGGACAGCGCTACAGCCAGGAGTATCTACGCTCAAAAATCTGGAAATCCGTAATGCCGGAACTTGAAAAACACAGATTTCTGACCAAAATCAAGCCGCCTGAAGATATGCAGGCCTCAGAACAGGATCTTATCTACGAAGCCATGCCTGCACTCTACCACTATAATACTGCCGCCCTTGCCCGGATGATCCCGGAGCTTACCCGCAGCACTGAAGAAACAGGGGAGCTGTAAGATGCAGAAAACAGCTTATCTCATCCGCTCCATTCGTATGATTAATTTTCATAATTTCACGAATGAAACCATAAATATTGAAGATGGCGGTCACCTCTTTCTCCTTGGTGATAATGGCTGTGGTAAAACCACAATCCTTGATGCAGTACACTACGTACTCACAGCCGGGCAATCTATGGAATGGAATTCCGCCGCCAGAATGAGTGGTTCCAAACGTGACGGGCGGCGGGTGCAGGGAATCATTCTTCGTTATAATCTTGATACCGGAGTAATAAACACAAAGGGGGCAACCAGCTATGTGGCTCTTGAAGTTATTGGCAGAAATGGCAAGCCGCTCACCATTGGCATGGGGATGTCGGCAACCGCCATGGATGAGAAAATCAGTTTCTGGGGGATTGTTCGTGAATGTCCATTAACCGATGTTCCGTTTCTGCTTGAAGAAGATGGCCGTTTTCGCCCTGCATCCCGTGAGGAATTTAAAGAAAAACTTGGAAGTGGCAGCGGTTTTATCAGCAGCAGGAAAAATTACAGACAGGATATTGCAAACAGACTCTTTGGCGGCGAAGAAAGTTATCAGGATATTTGCCGCTTTCTGGCCATGGGAAAGGCATATCGTGAGATTTCAGCAGGAGCCGCAGATTATCATGCTCTTTTCAAGCGTCTGCTGCCGGAACCACGAACAGCCATATTTGTTCAGATCATTGAGGCTCTGCGGACGCTCGACCAATCTCAGACTATTCTGGATGATCTGGATCGCAAACTTTCCTGGCTCAATGAACTCCGGATTATAGTGAGCGGTATATCAGAGCAGCGTCAGGCAATGCAGCGATATGACTGGCTCCTATGTCGTTTTAACAGTAACAGAATTGCTGATGAACAGGGGGCGATAAAACAAAAAATACAGACAGGCAAAGAACAGCTTCTTCATAGCAAATCAGAACTTGTCTCTTTTGAACGACTCGACAGGGACTTTGAAGAACGTCTGGATACCCTCAAGGCCAAAGATATCAGCGGGCTGGTTGTCCAGGAAAAAAGAATTCAGCTTGATATTGCCACAGAAAAAGCCGACCTCAACAAGGGGAAAGAGAAACTCAAAACTGAACAGAGCAAATGGCAGCATGATGAAAAACTGTTTGCGGAGCAGCAAAAACTCTTCCTGAAAAAACTCACTCTTTTTATTCCAGCCCTTGCTAAACGGGCAACCACTCTTCCCTTTTCAATCAGCACTCTGCAAAATATGCTGGATCAGTTCAGTCGAAACAGAGATTATACTCTTTTGTCGGCCATCGATGTTCGAGAACATATTGAACTAAGTGACAAGTATCTTGAGTCGTGTCACCAGGATCTTGCCCGCTTGCTGGACAGGGAGAAAAATCTGCAGGGTGAGATAACCAAACAGGAAAAGAATCTTGCAGAACGTGAAAAACAGAGCGAAATATATCCTGATTTGCCTCACTATCAAGAATGCCTGCGCACCATGCAGCAAAACATTCTCAGTCCGCGTCCCCTGTACCTTGGCCTGGAATGGCTGCCAACGGTAAAACTAAAGGTGCAGGAATATATTGAGGAGTGCGTAGGTGAAGAGATTCTTGCCATACTTTTTTTCAGGGAGAGCGAATATGAGCAAGCCAGGAAGATTGCCGCTCATCACGCGGCCATACGCATCAGCTGTGAAAAACGGACAACAGAAACCATACCGGACTGGATGCGGCCCGTTTTTGATTTCCAGAACTCAGACCCTGAATGTCTTCGCTGCCTGGCCACGGAAATGGAAAGCGATGGCCTGCAACCGCAGGTTACACTCGTTGATGGCGAAGTTTTTCTCGCTTTTCGCAGCCATGAACGTGCCTTATATGGACGGCCGTCAAGACTGATCGGTGGAGAGAGCAGAAAAAGGGCACTTGCTTCCGAAATTCGCAGTATCAGGAATGAGTTGAAAAATCTGGGCCAGGATAAAAGGGAAGTCTCCCGCAGTATAAAAGTGTCAACGCAGCAGCAGGAAAGCCTTAACAACTTCAAAGTGTTTCTTCAGGAAAACATACTGGAACTCCAGGGAGTTTCCCAAAAACTCAAGGCACTAATGCAGCAGCTTGAGTTTCAACAAGAACGATTTCAGGCACAACGGGAGACAACAGATTCACACCAGCAGGCACTGGAAAGCCTGATTCTGCGTCAAAAAGAGCTGGGTGAACGTATTGCCGGGGAAGGCCTTGCCAACCTGGAAAGGAAAATGAATACACTGAAAAACAGGAAAACCACCAATCAGACCAAAATACAGGAGCTGAATCAAAAAATTGGTGGCGATGAACGGGAACTTGCACAGTTGCAGGAAAGAGCAGCGAAGCTTGCCGTAAAACTGACTGAATCGGAACAACAAAAGGAGGAAACAGAAACAAAACTTCGTGAAATCCTTCCTGACGTGGAAGATATTGCCCACTATGTGTTGAAGAGTAAAAAAGGACAGCAATTTAAAACCAGTGAAGCCATAGAAAAAGAACGAAACAACAGTGCTATTGCGGTTGGTACAGGTGCAAATCAGATTCGGGCCAAGGTGAATGATCCTGAGTTCGGCGGTGGCTTTCGTTTCCACTACGAAGAGGACGAGAATGAACTGAGAGATTTTCGCCAGCAGACCCTGGCAGCTATTATTGAGCAGCAGTCAACCATCTTAACCGACCAGAAAGAGGTGATTAACGATCGTACCAGAAAACTGTTCAAACAGATTATCATGACCGATTTACTTGACTATCTGCGGGAACATGTGGGCGAACTGGATCAAATGATTCGACGCATTAATACACGTCTTGGGCAGCGTTCTTTTGGTGGTCAGCGCTATCGCTTCCGCCTGCGCCCACTGGCTCAGTATAAGCGGCTGATCGTCATCATCAAGCAGATCAGCTCCTTTGACCCTCTTGCCGAAAAAGAGCTGGAGACCTTTTTTGCAGATAACCGTGAAGCGATTATTTCCACCGAAGCAGGCAGTATCCCCGAAGAACTGGATTATCGCAACTGGTACAAATATGAGCTGGAAGTTTCCACCATTGGTGAGAAAGGCGTGGTGATGGACAGGCGGACAAAAAGTCTCGGTTCCGGTGGAGAACAGGCTGTTCCCAATTACCTGCTGATTCTCACGATTGCTCACTTCCTGTATCAACGCAAAAAAATACGTCTGAATGCCCTTCTTTTTGATGAGGCTTTTTATGGAATTGATGGTGGCCGCAGAGATCAGCTGCTCGGTTTTGCCACAGACCTTGATTTACAACTTTTTATCGCCTCACCGGATCAGGATGGAGTTAGACAGGAAGTGAAACATTCTACTACTCTTCTCGTGAAAAAGGACAGTGACTTTAATATTCATCTCTATCCATTTCACTGGCAGAATCCCGCTAATCGGCAGATGGATCTTTTTAATCAAAATGCCAAGGATAAACCCGTGGTTTTTGACAAGGAACTCTAATGGATTTTCTTGAGGAAATGCTTTCTAAAGTTGCACGTCGCTACTCATTAAAAATGTGTTTAAGCGGTACCATGAAACTTGGGGAACACCTTGATAGAGAACAGATGGTAGTGCTTGCCAATTTTTTTGGCCTGCCTCCCTTACGGGTGAACAACAAAGAAGAAGTCCGCCTTATTTTCAAGGATCTCCTACAAAACGGTTCGGAATCACAGTGGCTGGAAAAGATTGGAGATGTCCTTGGTTATTCCCTGCAACCACAACCAGAGAACAGTAACGAAACAAACAGAGAAGCTACAAAACGAACTCTTGCAAGCCTTGTGCTGGCCTACCCCGAGTTGTATTCACTCTTTTCTGTTTTGCAGGACGATGACAGTTCAATCCGCAGCATATTTTCCGGAAACAGCGAAAAGAAAGGGAAAAGAAAATGTTTTACAATGGCTGAGCTTATTTCTTTTCTACTGCACAATAAAGAGCCAATAACAGTTTCAGATCTTGGTGCACAGTTTTTCAAGGACTCTAAAACATTACGTCAGGGTGAATTACGGACACTGTTGATCAGATGGCTAAGGTTTTTAGAACCGGAATCCGCATCGCTTGAAGAAATAGATCTACTGTCACAACACCACATTCTCCATGACCGGTTAACCGTGAACGCGGTTCTGTATGGTCCGATTGTTTATGAAAAAAGTGGAAAAACATTTGATTGGATTTATCAATTGTATCAACAGGGCGAAACAGCGACAGTAGGGTGGTCAAACATTCAGGATATAGACAAAATTTATTTTAAAAAGCAGGTTTCATCCATCCCGGATCTGATTACCTGTGAAAACGAAGCTCCTTTCAGTAATCTGATACACCAGAAGAAACACAACTGTCTGCTTTTTACCAGTGGCTTTCCATCCAGTACAGTGCAGAAACTGTACCAGCTACTGGCTCCTCTTGCCGCCAATTGCTACCATTGGGGAGATAGTGACCCAGCGGGTTTACGTATTGCTGCAATTATGTATAAACTGCACCCTTTGCAGCTCTACCGTTGCGACGTATCTGTTTTGCAGAAACACAAAAAGAAATTGCACCCCCTTACTCAGCAGCAGAAAAATGACATACTGAACATTTTAGTTACTCAGCCGAATTTTCCTTTTTCCGATGAGTTGCTGTTTACCCTGGAAAATGGATGGCTGGAGCAGGAAGGCTGGCAAATGCGTTGAGCGCCGTTGAGGGTGGTTATAATAAATGTTGGATATCTTAAAATATTTGGTGTGTGCACAGTTTTAAGAGCCCTTCAGGTTTGCGCTCCGTATACACTTACAGCGAAGAGGTGTTATCGTTGTGAAATTGATTCCATGGGTGTTAGAAAACCGGTTTAATATCCTTTTTAAGAGTCTATCATGGTTAATTATCAAGTAATAGTTTTCGATTTTGAAACAACCGGACTCTCTCCTGACTATGGTGATAGATCTATTGAAATTGGCGCAGTCCTTATCGAAAACAACGAGATTGTCGACAGCTTCCAAAGCCTTATGAATCCGGGATTCAGGATCAGTTCATTCATCGAATCCTATACCGGAATAAGCAACAGCATGGTGGCGGCAGCACCACCTTGTGAAACAGTGATGGAAGAGTTTGCAACCTTCATTGGTGGTCGTCCACTTGTTGCTCACAATGCATCTTTTGATAAGAGGTTCCTTGATTCTGAATTTGATTTGATCTCAAGAGCAAGAAACAACAGCATGGCCTGTTCAATGCTGGCATCTCGCAGGATTTACCCGAATGCCCCAAATCATCAGCTTGGAACTCTTGTGAGATATTGTGATATTGAAACCGATGGAACCTTTCACAGGGCACTGGCTGATGCACAAATGACCGGTCATCTCTGGATTTCTATGATTAGCCATATTAAAGATGTCTTTGGTGTTCAGCATGTATCATTTGAGCTGATGCAAAAATTGACGAAGATATCTAAAGCTAAGGCCCCATCATTTCTAAAAAAAATGTCTAGGAAGCACTAAGGCAGTTAACCTAACCCGACTAGTCGGAAAACTTTCAGCCTCGCTGGATAAGTACCTTGAAAGTAAATGGAACAACATAGTTTCAAAATATACTCCCTGGTTCGAAGTCGGAGTTTATACCCTGGTTCTTAAGGGTGCTTATCTCTTGTTTTTTATGACAGAAGTTCAGGAGTAAGGTACTAATCTATCTCCATCTCAAATTGTTGTCCTTTGTATTCCAGAATTACTCCTGTCCAGGTAATTTCAACCAAACCGAGGCTATTGTTTACTTTTTCCCCTTCACGGAGAATATTGTTATTGATGATGATCATCCGGTTTGATGGGTCTTCTGCGTATGTATGTCCGGCAAAATGGAGCTCGGGGATTTCCTGTTGAAGTGAAGGTGGAAGGTCGGCAAATTCAGGGATGTCAGTTGGTTCTTCCGGAAGCGAAATGACTGTTGTTTCCTCTTCCGATGATGATTCCTTTTGATATGGGATCAATACCTTTTTTTTAACACTTGCCAGTAAAACCGGCGGTTGGGGATGGTCTGTTCGAGCAGTGTTTTTCTTAGCTTCAGGGGGAGTGGCTGCTTCTGTTTGTTCTGTTGCAGTGTTGGTGAATTGTTTTTTGTTTAAGGAGGCCGTTTTGACCGGGTCAGAAGAGTTGTTTTTCAAATACCAGGTCGCGGAGAAGATGGAGATGAGCAGGACGGTGGCAAAAGCGATGAAAAAGTATTTTACCCAGTGACTGTTTGAGGTATGTTCAGAGGAATAGGGGTACCGGTCATGTATGGCATCGAGACCGGGGATTTCTCCCTCGTGTCTCTCCTTGTCTGATTTTTTCAGTGCATCTAAAATATATGACATGAAACTACTCTGTCCCTGACAGTGTTATTTTGAGACTTTTTTAGTCGGTACCAAGTTGCAGTGGATTGATTTTTATTACACGTTGCTCAGACACCTCTTTTACATCATTTAAATCAGGAGCTTTGGTGGGAGCAGGTTGCTCTGTTTCTGGTTCTGATAATGGAGGAAAAGTTGTATTTTTGGTTGAAAAATATAGTCCTGCCGGCAGGCATACCCCGAGCAGGAAAATGAGTAGTGCAAGTCTAAGTCGCCTGGCTGAAAAGAATGGCTGATTCGACCCGGCGGTCACTTCTCTGGCCGCTTTTTTAATTATTTTTAAATCAACGCGGTCTTTGTGTTCGGCATAGGCCCCCAGGAGTGCCCGATCACACAGTAGATTGATTGTGCGCGGGATACCTTTTGAAACTTTAATAACATGTCTGATTGCCTGAGGGGAAAACAGGGATCTGTCAGATCCTCCTGCTATATAGATTCTGTGCTGGATATATCTTCTCACATCACCCGGTTTTAAGGGTTGAAGGTGGTATCTTGAGGTGACCCGCTGGTTAATTTGAGTGAGTTGCGGACTGCTGAGCATGTCTCTTAATTCCGGTTGTCCAAGAAGCACTATCTGTAGTAATTTATGGGTGTCGGTTTCAAGATTTGTGAGAAGTCGCAATTGCTCCAATATCTCCACATCAAGATTTTGGGCTTCATCAATTATCAGTACCGTACTTCTGCCTTTTGCATGCGCATCAAGCAGATAACTGTTCAGGTTGTCAACATAGGACTTGCTTGAAGGGGAAGCCTGGATGCCGGGGACGTCAAGTTCTTCACATATTGTTTTAAAGAGTTCAACAATTGTCAGTTTAGGGTTGAGAATTATCGCAATATCTGTTTTTTCTGGAAGCTGAGCGAGGAGACAGCGGCAGACTGTTGTTTTTCCTGTTCCCACATCACCTGTCAGCAGTATCAGGCAGCCGTCATTGTGGATACCGTAGAGTAAATGAGCTAAAGCTTCACGGTGCAGTTCGCTCATATAGAGGTATCTGGGGTCTGGAGCAATTGTAAAAGGCTTTTCCTTCAGGCCGAAATATCGAGTATACATAGGGTGTTGTGTTGTATCAGAAAAACGCAGAAATCAATTTCTAAAGCACTAATGTAATATACGGTGAAAATAAAAACTTTACCATTTTTCTTTGGTACCTGAGAAATCATTTCGAAGTTTCCGCTTATCTCTTGTTTTTTATAGTTTAAAATGATTTCGTAAAGGTACATATTCCACTTGTCGGGTTTAATATTCCGGGAATAATTTTTTGACGGATCAGGATATCTGTTATGCCAGTATATGAATATAAAGCCCTTGATAAAAAAGGAAAGAATATAAAGGGGATACTCGACGCCACCAGCGAATCGCAGGCGAGGTCGAAACTTCGCACTTCGGGGCAATACCTGGTTTCTATCAGGGAAAGCAGGAGCAGGTCAGGTTCGGCTGGAAAAAAGGTGGGCGGGATTGGGCTCTTCGAACGTGTCAAGCCTGAAGAAATCAGTGTTATGACAAGGCAGTTGGCGACTCTTCTGGGGGCCGCTATCCCGCTTGTCCAGGCTCTTGATTCTCTTGTTGATCAGACCCGGAACTCTGCTCTGAAAAAGGTAATTGCCCAGATCAAAGAGTCGGTGAATGAGGGGAATACTCTTACCCAGGCAATTGGAGAGCATCCAAAACTGTTCTCTTCTATTTATGTTAATATGGTACGGGCTGGAGAAGCCTCCGGTTCCCTGGATGTTGTTCTTGAAAAGTTAGCCGACTTCGCAGAAAAACAGGAGGCTCTCAAGGGAAGATTGCGGGCTGCTTTGATCTACCCCATTTTTATGGCATTTATCGGAACAGCAATTTTATTTGTTCTGATTACCTATATTGTCCCTAATATAACACAGGTTTTCAACGAGATGGATAAAGTATTGCCTGGGCCGACTCTTTTCCTTTTAGGCTTGAGTGATTTCCTTAAAAGATATTGGTGGGGGGTGTTGATTGGTGCTGGTGGTACGGTTATTGCCGTAAGATGGTTTGTGGAGAAACCGTATGGTCGCAATTTATGGGATCTGGTCAAGCTGAAGAGCCCGGTGATTGGCCCGGTAATCAGAAAAGTAATTCTGGCAAGATTTGCATCGACTCTGGGGAGTTTGCTTGGCAGCGGTGTCGAGCTTATGACCGCAATGAAAATCGTTCGTACACTCGTTAATAATACTCATGTTGGTCTGGTAATTGACGAAGCCATGGTACAGATTCAAAAAGGGGAGAATATGGCCGATTCCCTCTCTTCATCGGAATGGTTTCCTCCCATGTTTGTTCAGATGATTGCTGTTGGTGAACAGAGCGGTAATCTGGAAGAGATGCTTAAAAAAGTAGCCAAGGCATATGAGAGGGAGGTGGAGACCGCAATAATGGGAATGACTTCATTGATAGAACCGATCATGATTGTGGCAATGGGCGCTGCTGTAGGTTTTGTGGTACTCTCTATTCTGTTGCCGATCTTTGAGATGAATCAAATGATTGGGTAAACGGGAGTGACTCATTATTTTTCTTGTTTTTTACCCATTAAAGAGGTGCTGAGCAGAGCTTTATTCCATCCTGCGGATAGATCAATGTTGGCGGTTTGTGGATATTTGTGTATAGTTAACGCCAAGTTTAGAGGTGTGCTCAGGCACCGTTTGACTCTCTCTGACTCTTTGAAAAATATGATTTAATAGTGTATAAATTTTTTCGCGATTATGAGCTGGAATTTTTATTTTTGATAGCGTGGAATTGAGGTTAAATATGAGATGTACGCAATTGATAAACCGAAGGTTCTGGTTTGTTCTATTTTGTTTTTTTATGTCTGCAGTTCCCGCGTTCGGCGTTGATAAGATCGATACCGAATTTGGTACTAATGGTTTTGCTGTTAAAGATTTCGGCATGGGGGACGACGAGGCGCTTGCACTTGCTGTTCAACCGGATGGTAAGTTACTTGTAGCGGGGTACACAAGTAATGGTGCTGTGATGAATATGGCGGTGGCACGTTACCTGCCCGAAGGAATTCTCGATATCAGTTTCAATTATGATGGTGTGTTTATTCTCAGTATGGGGTCGGGGGATAGTCTTGCCCGCGGCATAGTTGTACAGGATGACGGAACTATTGTTGTTGCCGGTTCTTCTTTTGATATCGAGCCCAGGCTGGCAGTTGTTACTCTTACTTCAGATGGCTATCTGGATATGAGTTTTGGCGATAACGGGCAGGTTGTCTTGCCGGTGGAGGATGAAGAGATCATTACTGCTGATCTTAAAGTAGCTGATGATGGTTCAATTATCGTTGGAGCGACCATCGGGGATGGTGGTTCCGGTCGTTATCCGCTACTTGCAAAAATCAGTTCCGATGGTGAATTTGACAGTGAGTTTGGTGAAGACGGTACTGTCCGGTATGAACGGGATTATGATATTGAAATACGTTCTCTTATCCTGGTGGATGGTGAAAAGCTTCTTGTTGCGGGCTCAATTGAAAAGAATGAAATCATGCAGGCCGGTTTGTTACGTACCAACGGTGACGGAACTCCGGACTTGACATTTGGCAATCAGGGGGAACTTCTGCTGGAGGTTGAAGGAAATGATTCGGTTGTCAATGCTCTTTGGGCAGAGCCGGATGGCAGTGTCCTGATTGCAGGAGCTGGAAAAACCGGAGAGTTTCATCAGGCATTTGCTGCCCGTCTGAATACAGACGGGAGCCTGGATCATGATTTTGCAGGGAAGGGGCTGTTCTGGAGCAATCTTGAATATGAAAACGTAGCATATGGTATTACTGTTCAGCAGGATGGAACCATTGTGCTTGCAGGTTTTAGCTCGTCCGGCCAGGGAAAGGATGTGATTGTCTGGAGTATACCGGATAATGATTGGTCTGTGAGTTCAGGGGAGTCCGAAGTGATATTGGACGCTGAGCAGCAGATTATACTGCGGGAATTATCGTTGACTGATACCAGTGCCCAGGTTCCTGGTATTGAAGATAATGAACAGAGGGATCAGTTAGCAGAATTTGCTGTAACCAAAATTGTAACTGATATAGGTAGAGAAGATGATATCGGTTATGCGGTTGCTGCACTGGGTTCTGGGCAGGTACTTACTGCAGGGTCTTCCAGAAATGGTACGGATAAGGATTTTGTTCTTGTCAGGTACACAGGGGAGGACAAGAGTACTGCTTCGGCAGCGGGAGATTCTGCGGGAGGTGTAACGTCGGAAGGGTATAGAGTGACAACCAGGCCGGTAGGTGACATTACGCGGGTAAGTGCAGTGACCGGAGGAACTGTCTCAGATACCCGAACCCTGTCGTGCGAAACTTCGTGTACTGCTGAATGTAAGGAGAGTGCGAACCAGGCAATCTGTTCTGCAAGTTGTCTCAATGAGTGTCAGGCGAGGCCCACTGTTGTGCTCAGAGGGGTAGTTTACAGTGTATCCCAGAATCCGGTGTATGATGATGGAGAGGAAATAGTAGTACCGGAACCTCTGGAGTCTCAGGATTCTCCTGACACCCCGGATTCATCCAGTGACTATTTTGTCAGTTCAGGGCAGACGGAAGATGGCAGTGAGGTCGGTTCTTATTTGAGTAAAATTCTTGAGATTACTCCCGATACTACCTATTTTCTCCGAGCATATGCGGTACTGTCGGATGATACGGTTATTTATGGCAATGAGAGAAGTCTCAAAACAGATGATGCCTGTTTTATTGCCACTGCAGCATATGGTACCATTTTGGACCGTCATGTTGTACTTCTTCGCGAATTTCGAGATACTTATCTGGTACCAAGCAGTCTGGGCAGGAAATTTGTTGGTGTTTATTATCATTTTTCTCCCGCTATCGCCGATATTGTAAGTGAGAGCAGAGTGTTACAAGGAATGGTACAGGTTGCTTTGTGGCCATTGACACTGTTTGCCCTGCTTATGCTCAAAACGACCCCGGCGATTAAATTTTCCGGAGTTCTGGTGATTCTGCTGCTTGCAGGTTTTTCTCTGAGAAAAAAACAAACCGTTGCCGGAATAAAAAATCATGCAAAAAGGTTGCTGACAACAAGGCCAATGGGCGAAGCTGGCTTTACTCTTATAGAGCTCCTTGTGGTACTGGTTATTATCGGTATTCTGGCAGGTTATATCGGTCCCAAGATTATGGGGCATCCGGAAGAGGCGAAGAGAACAAAGGCTACAATACAGATTCAGGGTATAGAAACAGCATTGAAGATGTATAAACTCGATAATGGCAGCTATCCCTCAACTGAACAGGGGTTGCAGGCCCTGGTGGAGCCGCCTTCATCAGGAACCTTGCCAGCAAAATGGAGGGAAGGTGGTTACCTGGAAAAGGGGAAGGTTCCATCCGATCCTTGGGGGAATGAATTCATCTATCTTAGTCCGGGGATTAACGGGGACTTTGACCTGAGTGCATACGCTATTGATGGAGAAGCCGGGGGAGAGGGTGACGCAAAGGATATCAATAGCTGGGAAATTGAATAATTCCCTGGTGGTAGCTCTCCTGTTGTATAATTCACCATGGGGTTTGTAATTAATGTCCATCGAGAAACGAGGTTTTTTGTTCGAGATCAAGGCATGCGAAAAAAATAACCACAGGCATATAAGTGATATTCCGAGGATTATTTTTTGAGCATAACGCCGAGGTCGAACAAAAAGACCGTTTCTGGGTTGACATTAACTATGGGGGCGCCGTCAACTGCGTGAAAAGGGTGTGGATGGACAACAGGGGCTTCACTCTTCTCGAACTCATTATCGTTTGTGTTCTTATCGGTATAATGCTGGTGGTCAGCGTACCAACCCTGCGAAATTCATTTATTGATGATCGGTTGAAGGCCACTTCCAGAAAAATAATCGGTTTTATAAATGGCGTACGTGAGTTGGCGGTTCGTGAGCAGCAATCATATTTTCTCTACTTTGATATGACAGAAGCTCGTATCTGGTATGAAAAAGATATGAAAGCTGGGGTGAAAGAAGAAAAGGATGAGAAACAGGAGTTAGATTTCCCGGCAGAAGTTAGAATATCTGAGATCTGGACAAAGTCAGAAGGTGTATATTCTGATAACCAGAACCGGATATGGATCAGCCCCAGAGGATATATGGATCAGACTATATTGCATCTGGCTGATGAAACCAGTGTTATTAGTTTGCACTTCTCTCCGTTTCTTGAGAGTGTCACAATTTATGACAAACATACACCCGCCCAATAGATGGGATTGTTGCCCGTCTGATCATAAAAAAAATCCTCATAGATCGACTGACTCATGAAAGAGAGTTGTTTGAGAATTTTGTCAAAAATAGCTTGTCCCTTCACTCGTCTGCGTGATTTTGAAGGATTTACATTACTTGAAGTGATGATTGCTGTAGCAATTATGGCCATTGCTCTTACGACCCTTTTTGGTTCTCAATCAAGAAGTCTCTCCTATGCAACTGAGGCTCATTTCCATATTGTTGCACCAGCCCTTGCCGCTGCAAAACTTGCTGAAATCCAGAGCGGGGTGAGAGAGTTGGCGGGTGACAGCGGTGATTTTAGTGATGATTTCCCCGGATATGTATGGCAGTTGGAGGTTGAGGATGCCCGTCTTGAGGAGATTGAAGCTCTTGCGGAATTTGAAGGGGGGATACAGCGAGTTGATCTCAAGGTAGAATGGAGTGACTCGCCGTACAGCTACTCCTTAAGATATTATGAATATCATATTGAATGACGAAGCAGTGACTTTTTACGACGCCATCATCAAAGAATAGCCTATGTATATCAAAAATAGCCAGGAGACAGGAGAGAATGGTGGAAATGGGTTTACCCTTGTAGAACTGTTGCTGGCAATTTTTATCTTCAGTGTTGTTATTTCTACTGTATATGGGTCATATCGCGCCACTTTTCACGTGGTCAACAGTACCGAAAGAAAAATGGCAATTGCTGAAAAAGCACATGTTGTACTTGAGCGAATTGTAGACGACCTCTCCTCACTGGTTCAGGGGGAGGGAGGATTTCTCATCGGTGAGCAGCAGGAAAATGCAAATATGCGGGGAGACACCCTCACCTTTGTCTCTGCCGTACATATCGGACTCACAAAAGGAGATGATCTTGCTGGATATTCGACAATTCAATATTCTGCTGATACAGATGAGAATACTGGGCTTTTGAACCTGTATCGCTCGGGTAGCTCTTTTTTGCCCGGAATACAGGAGAGTGACGCTGAAACAGGAAAATACCTGCTCTGCGATGGGTTGAAAGAGGTTCGATTCTCTTATTTTGGTGATGGAGCAGCTGAGAGTGAGGAGTGGCAGAGTGAAGAAGGGGAATCAGAGGATAGAAGCCAAAATTTTCCTGTGATGGTAACGGTGGTTTTGCAGTTTGCCGACTCACCTGAGAGTGAACAGGTCTCAACTTTTACGACATCTGTGGCTTTGCCACGAATAAATGGGTAGGATGGTGTGGATAAGTTGCCTGGTGAAGTAAAAACTATTCTGTCGGATCAACAGGGAATGGCACTGCTTATTACGGTTATGACCGTAAGTTTACTCATAGCTGTAACAGTAATGTTTCACCGGAAGAGTTGGCACAGCTACCTTGTCGCCAATAATTTTAAGATTGATACCCAGCTGAAGGCTATGGGGGAGTCAGGAATTAATATTGGTCTGGCTTTTCTTCAGCAGGATTTAAACAAGAACAGCTATGATTCACTTTTTGACGATTGGGCTGCTCTTACGAAGGATGATCTTGGAGCTTTTTTTGGTACCGGGAATCTGGAGTTGGAGATATTTGATCTGTCGGGCAGATTGCAGATTAACAGCCTGGTGCAGGCAACACCTCAAGGACAGGGAAATGAGGGCAATGAGGGGAATCAGGGAGATAATAATACCGAAAATGAGATCCGGGATATACTGGTTCGATTGCTGCTCTCCCCCATGTTTGTCACTGAAGAAGAATCTGAAGCTTTCCAGATTGTAGATGCTTTGGTAGACTGGATAGACGAAGATGAGCGAGAATCTGATAAT
>JAUVON010000372.1 GCA_030599175.1 Desulfobulbaceae bacterium
CATAATCCAGCCCATTTCAATATTGGTTGGATCGATGTCCAGACGCTTCATGCCTGAAAGTCTTTCAAGCTGCTCGTCAGTGTAGTTTCTCTCGTGCTGAAGACGTGAGGTCAGAGCAACCATAGCCAGGTTATGGGCATTCATGATTGCGTTGATATCACCGGTAAAACCCAGCGAAAAAGGAGTCAGAGGAATACACTGGGCAAGGCCGCCACCAGCAGCAGAGCCTTTAATATTCATGGTAGGACCGCCTGATGGCTGACGAACTGCAGCACAAACACTTTTACCAAGCTTTCCGAGACCCTGTACAAGGCCCATGGAGGATGTTGATTTTCCTTCACCTAAGGGTGTGGGGCTGATGGCAGTAACATCGATATATTTTCCATCCGGCTTATCCTTCAGCCTCTCAAGTACTGCCCTGAAATCGATCTTGGCAATATAGTGTCCCTGGGGAAGGAGTTCTTCCTTCGTCAGTCCCAGCTTTTCACCAATTTCATAGATCGTTAACATCGTTTTTTCTGCGTCTGCGGCAATTTCCCAATCTGCGTGTTTGGTAGGATCCAAAGCCATGTTCTACTCCTTTTGAAATTGAGGCTCATACCAGAGCCAGGTTAAAGATACTGTTTATAAACGTTGAAGCATCAATTAAGTTTTACTTCAAAATTCAAAAAGACCAGTGGGTGGTCTATAATTTACTGGGTGAACGCACTTAAAAATTCAGCTTTAAAGTACTCAATAACAGAGAATTCGTACCATATTCTATCTTGTTAAGCAATTGATTTTAACTCTCTGCCAGTTGAATAAAAAATCTCATCGTTTAACAGTGTATTTCCTTTCAGATTTTAAAAAAATGTGCAAATGCACACATTGTGGTATTGCCTTGTTTTAAAAACAATTTACAATACCTTCTGTCTGATAAAGTATATACAACAACATAATATTATGAGATGAGTCTATTTGATCTAACCAGAATTAATCGGAATTTTTGAGTGCTTGGATAAGTGTTATGGAAGTAAATCCAGCGATATAATTTTAATTGGTCTTCCTGGATTCGAAGTCGGAGTTTATACCCTGGTTTTTAAGGGTGCTTATCGCTTAGTTTTTCTTACAGAAGTTCTGGAGTAAGTCACTAAAACAACATAGCGGGGAATCGTGATGCCGAAAGAAGTGGTAATTGTAGGAGCAGTAGCGCTCGGGCCTAAAGTTGCCTGCAGGCTGAGGCGCCTTGACCCTGAGGCAAATATTACTCTTATTGACCGGGACAATCTAATCTCCTATGGAGGCTGCGGCATTCCTTACTATGTCGGTGGGGATGTAAATGATCTTGAGGATCTCTATAAGACCTCATCCCATGCCGTTCGGGATAAGGAGTTTTTTAAGAGCTGCAAGGGGATAAATGTCCTGACTCGGGTTGAAGCAACAGAGATTGACCGGTTTGGCAAAAAACTCAAGGTGAAACACCTGGACTCGGGAGAAGAGGAGTATCTGGCCTACGATAAACTTGTTATTGCCACCGGTGCCAGCCCTGTGATTCCACCATTTCCGGGGTCAGATCTGCCACGTGTTTTTACTGTTGCTGATCTGCATGATGCAGAGAAAATAAAAAGTTTGATGGCCCGGGGCAAGGTTGGCAAAGCTGTTGTCATCGGGGCAGGGGCTATTGGTCTGGAAATATCTGAGGCACTGACTGATCTCTGGGGCATAGAAACCACACTTGTTGAGATGGAAGACCAGGTTATGCCTACACTTTTAGGCAAGTGTATAGCACGGTTGACCGCTAAAGAAATGGAGAAAAAAGGTGTTACTCTTCTCCTGTCTGAAAGAGTGTTACAGATTACGGAAGATTCTGAAAATAATCAGTGTGTTGTTAAGACTTCACACAATACTTTTTCAGTGGATATTGTTGTCCTTGCAGCCGGGGTCAGGCCAAATACGGAGCTCGCTAAAAATGCGGGGATATCCGTTGGTATGTCAGGCGGGATTGCAGTTGACAGGCGCATGAAAACAAGTGATCCGAATATTTATGCGGGTGGAGACTGTGTCGAGCTGAGAAATCTCGTTTCAGGAGAAAACATGCTTATGGCGCTTGGTTCACTTGCCAATCGTCAGGGCAGGGTGATAGCCACAAATATCAGTGGCGGTCAAAGTCATTTCCAGGGCACTGTGGGTACATTCTGTATAAAGGTGTTTGACCTTGGAATAAGTAAAGCTGGTCTTACCTACAGACAGGCGAAACTGACCGGATTTGATCCTGTCTATGCGGTTGTATCCCAGGCTGATCATGCCCATTTTTATCCCTCCTCGGAGATGGTCTATATCTCACTTATCGCTGACCGCAGATCGAGAAAGATCATTGGTATTGAGGCCGCAGGTAAAAATGGTGATGCTGTTAAGGCCAGGGTTGATACCATCGCGGTACTTCTGAGACATGGCGTGGATGTAGATGAGGTATGCGGGCTGGAAACCGGATATGCCCCACCTTTTGCATCTGCTATGGATGTTATCAATAATGCCGGTAATGCTCTTGATAATATCCTAGCTGGTCATAATAGACCTGTGGATGCAGCCGATTTTCTCTTTGAGTTTGCTCATAAAGAGATAAAAGTCCTTGATATACGAGGAGAAAAAGAAGCGGCACCTTTTATTGAAAAATATGGTGTACAGTGGTTGAATATACCTCAGGACCAGTTGCGAAGCAGGGTCTCAGAAGTTCCGACGGATGAACCTTTGTATCTTCTCTGCGATACAGGGCCACGGTCTTATGAGGCCCAGGTATATTTAACATCCAGGGGAATAATGAATACCTATAATATTCAGGGTGGGTTTGCGATGATAGTGGTGACGGATCCGGAATTTATTTAGTGCCTTACTCCTGATTTACTTGTTTTATATG
>JAUVON010000036.1 GCA_030599175.1 Desulfobulbaceae bacterium
GCTGGCTTGTCGTCGTATCTTCATGCCTTCTCTAACTTCGATGATGCACGCCTGTTGATCCGGAATACCGTCTATCTCCATAAGGCACTCATGGCAGACTCCCATAAAACAGTATGGTGCTCTTTTTTTACCATTTACGGGAGACAGGCGTGTATGTTTCTGTCCGGCTGAACCAACGACGGCGGCTGCAACAGTGATAGTATCCGGCACGGTGAGGAGAGTTCCCTCAAATTCAATGGTTACCGTTTTACCAATTTGTTGACTGTAATGTTTAAACATTGAATCTCTCTAATTTGAACTTTCTGATATCATCAGCTCTTTTGCCACCCAGTATCCATGACGGTAAAAGAGACATATGGAGCGACGCAAGAGTGACGCAGATCAAGTTCGATGCCACTCTCTTCTTCAAGCCAGCGGGCAAAGTCAGTAAACTCCAGGACAGCTTTTTCAGAAAATCTACTATAGTCCCTGTTGCCGGAACCCTTGGATTGAGACCAGACAAGGCCAAAATTGCCTCTTGATGCTGTATGGAGTCTGCTGGTTTTATCAGCCATCAGCACTCTTGCACCGGATCTTACAAGTCCGAGTGCAACCGCTGAGCCCAAGAGCCCGCCACCAATGACACAGACATCATATGTGCCGTGATATTCCAAGTAACGCGTCCTCCTAACTATACAAATGGCATGCAACACCTCTTCCTTCGCCAAGTTCAATCCATTTGGGGTATTCTCTGGAGCAGATATCTTTAGCTTTTGCACAGCGGGGATGAAAATGACATCCTCTGGGAGGAGAAATCGGAGAAGGGACTTCACCTTTAAGTTGGGCAAAAGCCTGTTTGACACTTGGGTCGGGAATCGGGGATGCATTTCGTAGTGTTAGTGTATACGGATGCAGCGGCTCATCAAAAATCTGGTTGACGGTTCCAAGTTCTACAAATTTACCCAGATACATAATTGCGACCCGCTGGCAGAAATATCTGACCACGGCAAGGTCGTGGGATATAAATAAATAGCTCAATGAAAGTCTTTCTTTCAGATCCTGAAGGAGCTGAAGGATCTGCATCTGGATGGAGACATCCAGTGCTGATACAGCCTCATCTGCAACGATAAGTTCAGGGTTAAATAGAAGCGCTCTGGCAATGCCGACTCTCTGCCGCTGGCCTCCTGAGAATTCATGGGGATATTTATTAATTACACCTGCAGACAAACCCACATTTTCGAGAAGATCTACTACAATATCACGTATTTCATCATTCTCACAAAGCTTATGAACCCTCATCGGTTCTTCCAGGGTCTGGCCAATGGTTCTTCTGGGATTGAGAGATGACTAAGGATCCTGGAAAATGATCTGCATCTTTTTCCGTATGGATCTGAGTTCTTGATCCTTCAAACCGGTTATATCCGTCTCCTGCAGAAAAACCTGACCGGAATCCGGCTCGATCAGACGAAGAACACATCTACCAACGGTGCTTTTGCCGCAGCCTGATTCACCTGCGAGACCGAAGGCTTCTTTCCTGTTAATATGAAAGGAGACGTCATCAACAGCTTTAACCGTATAGCTCACACTTTTCGGGAAACCCCGCTTTATCTGAAAGTGTTTAGTAAGATGGTTGACTGTCAGCAGTGGGTGTTCTGTTGAGTTTTTCATCGTAAAACCTTTATTCGCAGAGCAGACAACGAACCAGCTGAGTCGGGTTGTCTTTTAGCGGCATGAGTTGTGGAAGTATATCAGATCGACATTGGTCTTTTCTTTCACAGCGGTCGAAAAAGCGGCATCCCTCAGGCATGTTATCTATGGAGGGCACCATTCCCTGGATGGGCGAGATGTCCTTGTTGTCTTTATCAAGTCGGGGTATGGATTTCAAAAGAGCCTGGGTGTACGGGTGACGGGGATTTGCAAAAAGATCGGTTACAGATGCCGTTTCCACAATGGTTCCGGCATACATGACAGCCACGCGGTCTGCCACATGGGCGACGACTCCCAGGTCATGGGTGATGAAAATCATGGACATATGCTGTTTTTCTTTCAGTTCATGCAAGAGATAGAGCATCTGGGCCTGGATGGTTACATCCAGGGCAGTTGTGGGTTCATCTGCAAAGACAAGATCCGGCTCACATGCCAGCGACATTGCAATCATAATGCGTTGACACATGCCGCCAGATAAGTGGTGGGGGTAATCGTCATAACGGTTTACAGGATCTGGGATTTTAACCATATCCATAAGTTCCAGGGCCCGCTTTTTGGCAGCAGCCTTACCGACATTCATATGATAAAAAACAGCTTCAGCTATCTGGCTGCCCACCGTAAAAACCGGGTTTAATGAAGTCATCGGCTCTTGAAAAATCATGGTCATGGCGCTGCCCCTGATTTTCCTGAGCTTCTCTCTTGGCATGGTCAGCAGGTCTTCACCCTTGAAAAGTGCGGTTCCGCTATCGATTCTGCTGCCGTGCTCCGGCAGTAAACCCATAAGAGAAAAGGCCGTAACACTTTTGCCGCATCCTGATTCACCGACTATTGCCAGGGTTTCATTTGGTTTTAATGAAAAGGAAATATCAGTTGTAGCCGGGTACCATCCGGACTGCAATTTAAACGCAGTGCTTAGATCTTTTACTTCCAGAATATACTTCATGGCAGTAGCTCTATTTTTCATTTCTTAGTTTGGGGTCAAGGGCATCACGCAGGCCGTCACCCAGGAGGTTGGCAGCAAATACGATCACAAGGATAACAAGTCCCGGATACAGAGAGGCCCATGGTGCGGACATGATATCCTTAAAGCCTTCCCTGATCATGCCACCGAGAGTCGCGGTGGGAGGATTTACCCCAAGGCCGATGAAGCTGAGGGCCGCTTCGGTTCTAACGGCAGTCGCCATCCACATGGATCCCATAACCATCAGCTCCCCTAAAATGTTGGGGAAGATATGTACTACCAGGATGCGTATATCGGAAAATCCCATTGCCTGGCAGGCCTCGACATACACCTTGCTTTTGGCGGCAATGGTAGGTGCCCGGGCAATGCGTGCAAACCGCGGGATCATGGTCAGGGCAAGAGCAATAATCAAATTTGCCTGACTGGGTCCGAGTATTGCGACAATAAGAAGTCCCATAAGCAAGGTTGGAATTGACATTAAGACATCCATAACCCCCATGACAAAACTATCAAAATATCCGCCTTTATATCCTGCCATTGATCCCAGTATAGTGCCGAAAAACATGGCTATGGCAACCGAAACAGAACCAATAATAAATGAAACCCTGCAGCCCCAGATAATTCGGGAGAGTACATCCCTGCCATAATAATCAGTCCCCAGCAGAAACTCAGCTGAAGGTGGCTCCAGTCGCTGAATAATGTGTTGTTCCACGGGGTCATAGGGTGCTATGACAGGGGCAAGGACTGCAAGCAAAACCAGAATTGTCAGTAAAAGCAGTCCGACCCATGAGGTCTTATTGCGGTTAAAAACATGATATGTTTCAGTTCCAAAATGTTTAAAACGAGCGATGGTATTCATTGTTTACGTATCCTCGGGTCAACCATGCCGTAGGTCAGGTCAGTTACAAGATTAACAAGCACGATTAAAAATGCATAAATAACCATAAGCCCCTGCAGCAGGTTGTAATCACGCTCATCCAGTGCTGATAGAATCAGTTTGCCAAGCCCAGGTCGGTTAAAAACAATTTCTGTTAAGACAGAATTCCCTACAAGGACACCTATATAGAGCCCGATAATAGTAATTACAGGAATCAGGGCATTTTTCAGGGCATGTTTATAAAGGATTATAATTCCCGGCAGACCTTTGGCCTTTGCCGTGCGTATATAGTCTTCTCCCAGAGTTTCCAGAAGTGAAGAACGCGCGGATCTGACCACATAGGCCATCATGATGAGGCCCAGATTAATGGCGGGTAAGACCAGCATATGCAGTCTTTCCCCGAGATTATCCATGTCGGGGTCACTGATCACCGGGAACCATCCCAGATATACGGAAAAAGCTAAAAGCAGGAGAATGCCTGAATAAAAGGCGGGGAAAGATAATCCAATAAGCGAGCCTATGCGGGTGATATAATCCCCCAGACTGTTTCGATACACCGCAGAAAATACGCCCAGAGGAAGTCCTATAATGACTCCAAGCAGGACACCGGCGAGTGTAAGCTCCACTGTATATGGCAATACATCTGCTATTATGGAGTTTATCGATTGTTTCCTGATGATTGAGTTGCCAAGATCTCCCTGCACGAGAGAACCGAGGAACTCCCCATACTGTACAATAACCGGTCGATCAAGACCGAGTTCTGCGCGCAATGCGGTAAGAGATTCATGGGACGCTGAATCACCCAGGATTACCTGAGCCGGATCTCCCGGAGCCATGCGCACCACAAAAAAGACCAGGGTCACAACAGCAAGAAGAATTGGTATTGCAAGGAGCAACCGCTTTATAATGTATTGTAGCATTTCAATCCTCTTTGCTCTTAGTGTCTTTAGTGCCTTACTCCAGAACTTCTGCAATAAAAAACAAGAAATTGAGGAAGGTCGTTTAAATTATATGGTTGAATATACTTTCATGGCACTTATCCAAGCATTTTAAAATTCCGATTTATTCGGGTTAGAAAGAATACTTTGGTTTTGTACTTTTCGTCATTCCCACGGATGTGGGAATGACGGAGCAGGAGACTTTTGCTCTATTTGAAGTTGGTTTTTTCAGTTATCAACGGTCCGTTTGACAGGCTGTTGTCAAGTTTGTATCCATAATCAAGATTGGATTTGCGGCACCAGACCTGATACTGTTCGAAAAGAGGTATTGCATAGACATCTTTTTGAATTTTATCCTGAGCTGCAGCCCACAAAGCTATCTGATTTTTTGAGTCAACTTCTGTCTTCGCCTTGAGTATGTCATCATCAGCTACCTTGGCGTGGGAAAAATTGGTTATCCCGGTGGGTGTTCCGACAATACTGCTGGAGAGGAAAAACTGACTCAGGTAGACATCAGCCACAGGAAAACGTGATGCGCCATAAAGGACGAGACTACTCTGGTTCTGGCGGATAAGCTTATGGAATGCTGAATGTTCGACAACCTGGAGATCAAGAGTAATCCCGGCAAGCCTTAACTGCTCCTGAATGACAATCATGGGAAGTCGCAGGGACTCAACTTTGGTGATTACAGCTTTGATTGTGAGTCCTTTGGCAAATCCTGCCTGGGCAAGAAGTTCCTTTGCCTTGGCAATGTCATGTTTATAAACCATTGCACTGTCTGAATGGCCAAGATAGCCGGCAGGTACAACAGAGTTGGCGGCGGAAGCAACTTCCAGGCCTATAAATGTAACGAGTCCTTCGCGGCTTACTGCATGAGCAATGGCCTGCCTTACACGAATATCATCAAGGGGCTTTATCGAAGTGTTAAGATGGAGATTACGAAGCTCACCAAGACCGAAGACATCAACAACGATATTTTTCTTTTTCTCTTGATTTTTTACCCATCGGGCTTCACGCCTGCCGTAAAACAGATCGACTTCATCTTTATCAAAGGCAAGTTCTCTTGTTGCCTCATCCGGCATATATCTATAGGTGATTTTATCTATGGCAGGTTTGCCACGGAAGTAAGAGTCATTAGCTTTTAATTCGATAAATCGTTTTGACTGATATTTTACAAAAGCGAAGGGGCCTGTGCCAACTGGATTTATAGCTGCCTTGTCACCCAGTTTTTCTGACGCTTTTTTTGAGAGAATGAATCCACCATGGTAGTTTATTACTGCTCCAAGGAAGAAAGGCACTTTTTCACTTAGTGTTATTTTTACAGTGTAGGGATCAACAGCCTCCACGGATTTCACTGCACTGTACTCTTTGTAGGCGGAGGAGGTTGTTTTCTCTGCAGCTTTATTGAGCGAGAACACAACGTCCTCGGCGGTCAGTTCGCCATAATCACCATGGAACTGTACGCCCTGGCGCAGTTTAAAGGTCCATACAAGCTTATCTTCTGAAACTTCCCAGCTTTCAGCAAGATCAGCTTCAATCGAGTTCAGATCAGCTGTTCCTGGTTTGAAGCGCACAAGTCCATTAAAAATCATGGGGAAAATGATTTTATCTTGTGTCTTTGTTGACATGTGAGGGTCGAGTGAGATCGCATCACTTCCCAACGTTCCGATTCTTAAAACATTTTCAGCAAAACCCGGTGTGACCAGAAAGGCCAGAACAAGTAACGATACCAGGCAGCCTAGTACAGATTTTCTTGTAATCATTAGCTTTCACTCCTTTTCGTTTCAATAATGAAACATTTAAAGTTAAGGTGCTATTGTTGTTCCAAAAGGACAATAATGAACAAAACAGTGTGGCCGTGCGGCTTTTGTAATCTGAAACGATTACTGTTTGACTGCATGGATACTTTTTGATCAGAATATAAGGGGAGTTTGCAAATCATGTGCCAGATGTGCCTGCAGTCCATTTAACTGATGCTGTGTTCTTTCAATTTTCTCCATAGAGTTGTGCGTCCAACCCCGAGCTGATCCGACATACATTTTATTGATCCTGCACAACTTTCTTTTGACAACTGCAAAATTGATTTTTCCGCAGCTTTCATTGAACTGGAAAGGGAGCTGTTGCAATCAAAAAACGGTTTGTCGGCAACAGATTGACCCTCAGTCATATCCATGCTGGTGTGACAACATGATTGGAAAAGCACGGCCAGATAGTCATCGTCAGTAACCATTTTTTTACTGCAAAGACAGGCGATGCGCGCAGCTATGGATTGGAGTTCCCGTAAATTCCCGGCAAAAGGTAAACGTGTTAGTAAATCAATCACATTCATGGGAAGGGGGAAAAGCATTTTAGCCAGTTCTGAATCATATGCTTTGAGAAAATGATCAAACAACAGAGGAATGTCTGATTTTCTCTGATCCAGGGGCGGAAGCTGCAGATAAAGGATACTCAGCCTGTAGAAAAGATCCTGACGGAGCAAATTTTCTTCTGAATTTTCATCCTGTTTTCTATTACATGCCGCAACAATTCTAATATCCACAGGTATTACTTCATTGCCGCCAACCCTGATGAACTCTTTTTCCTGGAGCAGTCGTAATAGTTTTGCCTGGAGAGAGGTTGAAAGAGAATCGACTTCGTCGAGAAACAGAGTCCCCAGATGAGCCTGGTCAACAAGTCCGCGTTTTCCCTGGGAGCTGGCCCCGGTAAAAGCCCCTTTTACATAACCGAATAATTCGCTTTCCATGAGTTCAGAGGGCAGGGTTGCACAATTTATTGCCACAAAGGGAAAGAGCTTTCTTGTACTGCTGTTATGAATGGCCTGTGCAAAAAGCTCCTTGCCTGTTCCTGTCGCCCCATAGATGAGCACAGGCGCCTCTGAAACGGCATACAGTTCTGCATGTTTTTTACACTGTGTAATTAGAGGAGAATCTCCGAGTATATCCTGAAATGTATACTTAGCCATGAAGCCCTTATGGCGCATTTTCTGACGTATGCGACTGTCCATGGCTGCAATCTCCTGGATTTTCTTTGCCATGAGTACTGTGCCGACAGTTCTCTGTCCTACAAAAACAGGGTGGATTGTAACCAGTATCTGCTCGCCGTTAAGGGTGCCGATTACCTCACTGTTATGGTTCTTTTCGAGCATATCTGTTTGTATGAAATCAAACAGCTCTGATATGTGCCGGTCGGCAAGACGATCTGCATTAAGATGCAGTTTCTGCTCCGCAACTTTATTGGTAAAGGTGATATGATTGCTGTTATTTATAAAAATTACACTGTCCTGGCTTTCCTGTGAGATTATTTCCAGCTGCGACACTTTTTCTTCCAGGGATTGGTTATAGCGGTGTGTTTCCATGGCGCGGGTATAGGCATCATGGAAAATGTCATGGTCTGAAAAAAGAAAAACCGGCTTTAAACCAAATTCTCTTGCGATTTGAAAAGTGTAACTTCCACCGACGACAACAGAATGGCCCTCTTGCCTTGCTTTTAAACAGAGCAGTTTGTAGTCATCCAGATCATTTGCATAGTAGATATCAATTTTAAGATCGACTAATTTTTCATAAAACCGGGAATCGTGTTTTTCTTCAATGGAGGAAATAAAGACAGCTCTGTCTGTTATTTTTTTTGCTTTTAAAAAAGCTTTAACAAGAGCCTTGTGTCCTGCCCGAAAGGGTATGATCTTATTTTTATCAAGTCCTGCTATAACCTTGGCAGTAACAGTTCCAACAATGATAATATCATGATTAACCTGGCTGAAGGTCTTGGCTGCGACCTGTAAGGGGTGGTCAGGGGAGGAGGAGATATATTTGACCCCCTTGGATTCGGGCAGATACTGATAATAGAGAAAATTTGCACTGTTTAAATATTCTTCGGCAACCTCCTGGCACGATGACAGTATCTTCGGGTATCCGATAACTGTGATATTTGCTTTTCTGTTCATATATGACTCTCGAATTTACAGGTTCGGGTGTTTCATATATAGAACGTTTGTTTCAGTTTAACAACAGGGTGCTGAAAAAAGATCATTGTCGAGAAACAGAGAGGAGGGAATGGGCTTTGTTATACCTGATGGGCCTTTGCCCTGACAAACTCTATTCTAGGGTTGTAGCCGCGCTCACAGGCGGTTTATTTACTTTCTTCACCCCTGCAGTCATGTCATCTATTGCTGAGATCAGTTAACGAAGCTGAGCAGCAGCCACATATAGACGGCAAGCAGTACAGCAACCCACATGACCATATTACCGGTGGGACGTACCTGTGAGGCCTTGCTCCCGGGATAGTGAAGCCGGGCAAGGTAGTTGTAAAAATTATCCAGCTGTTCAAGTACTCTACCACGCAATATCGCATCTTGACGCCATATCCAGGAAAAAGATGCTTTCAATGTCCGTGGAAAAAAGCGACGGTATATCCAGTCCACATCGAGATTGACCGAGTGCAGTTCGGGTGGGTACAAACCTCTGAGGTTGAGCCAGACAAAAGCAAGAGCTGAGAAGAACAGAATCTGGGTCTGCGCCAGGACATGGGTAGCATCATAGGGGTTATAGCCTGTGTCAAAGGGCAGCAGACTGTAAAGCCATCCTGGATAGACACCTATGGTAATGCAGAGTATTGCCGAAATGGTCATGGCGACAAGCATGTTCTTTGGTGGTTCGGATACACGAAGGCCGGAGTCATGGGCAAAAAAGGCAAAGTAGGGGATCTTGATACCTGCGTGATGAAACACACCAGCGGATGCAAAAAGCAGCATTAACCAGACCCAGTGATAGCCTTCCTCCAGAGCGGCGGACATCACCATTGATTTGGAGACAAATCCACTGAAGAGGGGAAATGCAGAGATGGAAGCAGCGCCAACGATACAAAGCATTGCCGTTTTCGGCATAGATTTGTAGAGCCCGCCAAGGTCGGAGCCGTTTATTCGTCCGGTCACATGCAACACGGCGCCCATGGACATGAAAAGCAGACCCTTGAAGATGATATCGTTGAAGGCATGGGAAACTGCCCCGTTAACAGCAAGTGCTGTACCGATACCTATGCCGCAGATCATGAACCCGATCTGGTTGATCATGCTATAGGCAAGTACCCGGCGAAGATCGTTTTCAATAACAGCGAAGAATATTGGAAAACAGGTCATAGCTGCCCCAATAAAGACAAGCAGTTCGGTGCCGGGAAAGCTTCTGGCAAAGGCGTATACCGCAACCTTGGTAGTAAATGCGCTGAGAAAGACGGTCCCCGTGGGGGTGGCTTCAGGATAGGAATCCGTTGCCCAGTTATGCAACAGAGGGAAGCAGGCCTTTATGCCAAAGGCGAGAAAAATGCACCAGCTGCCGATGCCGTCAAGTCCGATATAGCCAAAGTCGAGCGAACCGGTTTTGCCATAATATATAATTAATCCGCCCAGGAGAATGACACCGGACATAACCTGCACAATGAGGTAGCGGATTCCTGCCTGGTAGGCTCTTTCCGTCCGCCTCGCCCAGATCAGAAAGACCGAAGTGATGGCCAGCAGTTCCCAGAAAACAAAAAGGGTAAGCAGGTCTCCTGCAAAAATTGCACCGAGCGCACTGCCTGCGTATAGCGGGGCGGCAACCTGCTGCATGGTGTCTTTGACGTGCAGGGAATAGATGACCCCGATAAGTGCAGCTATATGAAAAATATAGCCGAACATCAGGCTGAGCTTGTCGACCTTATACGGAGTTAACTCATATCCAAGAAACGATAAGCTGACACTGGTCCCTGCTGGAACATTCCACAGGTGGATCCCGCTGAGAGCAATAACACCGAGTAGAATGGCTCCTCTGAGATAGCCCTTTGTGAACAGGGCAAGGACTGAGACGAGAAAGAGAGGGATAAAGGCTGGAGTATCAATGGCCCACATGTTCACCTCCATCGATTTCCTTTGGGTCAAGTTCTGTTCTGTCGTAGTACGCTTCGTCTCGCATCAGAAAGGTCCTCATCCACTTGGCAACGAGCACGAGCACCACGCAGCCGACAAAGCCGTACACCGCATGGAAACCGAGCAAGCCTTCCCAGGGGTGGACAATATGCCTATGAATAACGAAGTCGAGGATAAACAGGACAGTGCAGCAAAAATAGAGGAGATAAAGGATTCTCTGAACATTTTTGGGATTGTCAAAAAGATGTTGTTTTTCAGTCGCCATTACCAATGCCTCTATTGAAGAATAGCCGATGCCAGCTCATAGAGTGGCTGAGTATAGAAGAACAGAAAAATACAGCCAAGGGCGGTAAAGCTTAAGGCCAAAAGAGATGGAAGGGGAGCCTCCTTGATCTGTACCGGTTTTCCGTAAGCTTGCTTTGAGAAAAAAGCCCGCAGCGGAATCGGCAGCAGATAGGCAATGTTCAATAAAGAACTGAGCATAAGCACTATCATTATTGTCCATTTACCGGCATCGAAGGCTCCGGTCATGATGAACCATTTACCCCAGGTACCTCCGGTGGGGGGCAGCCCGATGATTGAGAGGCTGCCGATAAAAAACGCGATCATGGTAATTGGCATGGTTTTGCCAAGACCACGCATGTCGCTTATTTCCGTCTTATGGGCGGCAACCATAATAGCACCGGCACAGAAGAACAGGGTGATCTTACCGAAGGCGTGCATGGCAATATGCATGGCCCCCCCGACAATCCCTGCATTGGTAGCCAGCAGTGCACCGATGGTGATGTAGCCAAGCTGGCTGACAGTTGAATAGGCCAGCCTCGCTTTGAGATTATCCTGGCGCATGGCCACAATGGAGGCCAGAAGAACGGTGGCTGCTGCAAGATAGAGCATAAATTCCGCACTTGGGAGCGTTCTCAACAGGTCGAGTCCGAAAATATATACACAGACCTTCAGCACGCTGAAAACCCCGGCCTTAACCACCGCTACAGCATGTAAAAGAGCACTTACCGGGGTTGGTGCCACCATGGCGGCGGGCAACCAGCGGTGAAATGGCATGATAGCCGCCTTACCAATACCGAAAATATAGAGTACCAGCAGAGTGCCGGTGATAATCGGTGCAGTTTCTGGTGGAAACACCCCACCTTTTTGAAATTCGACGGTCCCCGCCGTATACCAGGTAGCAATGATGGCAAGCAGGAGGAACAGGACAGATGTGGAAAGAAGGACACCAAGATATACCCGGCCGCCCTCTTTGGCCTTGGGAGTTCCACTGTGGGTGACCAGAGGATAGGTGGAAAGGGTCAGTACCTCGTAAAATATAAACAGAGTGAACAGGTTACCTGCATAGGCGATACCCATGACCGATGAGATGGCAATGGCAAAACAACTATAAAACCTGGTCTGATTTTTCTCATGGTGCCCACGCATATAGCCGATTGCATAGACAGTTGTCACCAGCCAGAGAAATCCGGCAACGAGCGAAAAAATCATTCCAAGCGGTTCAATTTCAAAACTTAAATGCAGGCCGGGAAAAAGAGCCGGACCTTTTATAGCGATGGATGTTCCATTCTGAACAAGTCCATAAAGGGTAGTGACAAGGTAAATGAGGATAATACTTGCCGTTATTGTGACCCCTTCCCGCCGGTTTGGGAACCGGTTGGCAGCAATTATGCCGGGTACGGCGAAAAGTGGTACCAGTATGGTCAAGATGAGCAGTGTTTCAGGAGCTAACCACATGATCAATTCACTCCAAAAAGGCTCTGCGCTGCGAGTTTGCTCACACCCACAGTGAGTCGGGTGTCAACGCCGAAGTAGATGTTAGCCAGGACCAGTATCCAGATGGGAATCAATTGGCTCATAGGTGCCTCTTTTATTTCATCGGTGATTATCCGGGGCGGTGTCAAGTATATCCATTCAACGACCCGCCAGACATAGATTACCGCGATGAGTGAGCTGATAAGTACAAGAACAGCTACCGGCCACCAGCCTTTATCGAGAAGGGCAACAACCAGGTACCATTTAGAGACGAATCCCACGGTGAGCGGTACCCCAATAAGACTTAATCCACCGGCGACAATAGCTGCCATGGTCCATGGCATTTTTTTTCCGAGTCCTGCGTAGTGGGAGAGCTGAGCACTACCAATACGATAGACAACGGCTCCGATCGCCAGGAAAATTGCTGCTTTCATCAGCGCATGATTGAAGAGATGAAGCAGGGTCGCAGTTAAGCCAAGCTCAGTTCCTATTGCCAGGCCAAGAATAATGTAGCCAATCTGGGCAACACTTGAGTAGGCAAAAAGCCTTTTGATGTTCAACTGATAAATGGCGGCAACAGAGGCGACAAAAATACCGGTAAGCCCGAGGAAGAGGAAAATATCACCTAGTGGCAGCGACATATCGACAAACTCAATACCAAAGATGCTGAAAATATAACGAATCAGAACATAAACAGCTACTTTAGTCGAAGTGGCAGCGAGAAAAGCTGTGGTAATCGACGGGGCGTAGGCATACGCGTTGGGCAGCCAGAGATGCAGGGGGAAAAGCGCCAGCTTGAGACAGACACCCACGATGAAAAAGCCGAAAGCACTGAGCACAGTTTTCGATTCATACACGGCCGGCAGCCTCTCGGCCAGGTCATACATATTGAGGGTACCGGTCATCATGTACATGAGACCAACCCCGATGATAATAAAAGTCGCCCCAATGGTCCCCATGACCAGGTACTGGTATGATGCTGTTAAGGCTCTTCGATCTGTACCTATAGCAATGAGGGTATAGGAGGAGAGTGCGGAAATTTCCAGGAAGACAAAAAGGTTAAAGGCATCAGCGGTGGCAAGGATGCCGAGAAGACCTGTTAAACAGAGTAGGTAAGCAGTGTAAAAAAAGGTATGGCGGTTTTCCGGCAACTCCTTGCTGATACTTGTTTGTGCTGCCACAAGCACAATGGTACTTATCCCGGAGACGAGGAGCAGGAGGTAGCCATTGAGTTTATCTATGCGATACTCAATACCCCATGGTGCGGCCCACCCCCCCAACTGATAGGATAAGGTGCCACCCGTGATAACTTCTTGAAGCAGACCGCAACTGATCAAAAAGGCTGTGGCGCTTACCAAAATTGCAAATATTCCTACAATTCGCGGTATACGGATGAAGAGGCATAGCGGGGCCGCCAACAGGGGAATAATAACCTGTAATATGGGTAAATGTGCTGTCACTCGTCTTTGTCCTGATTAAAAAGGTGAGTATCGTTTTTACGGCCGTAAGCCTCAAGATAATCTTCGAGCCGATCGTTATTATCCTGCACCTGGATATCACTTTCTTCTATGGATCCATAGGCTTCATAGATCCGCACAACCAGGGCGAGACCCATTGCAGTTGTGGCAATACCGACAACAATAGCCGTGAGAATAAGAACATGCGGAAGTGGATTTGAGTAGAGCTGATAGTTTTCATCAAGAATGGGTGCCGTGGCTCCCGCCACCTTGCCCATACTGATGTAGAGGAAAAAGACAGAAGTCTGGAAAATTGACAGCCCGACCAATTTCTTGATCAAATTTTCATGGGCAATGACAATGAAGAATCCTATGAGCATCAGGACAACAACAATCCAGTAATTATAGAGACCGATTATATTCATTGGTTATATTTATGTTTGACGGTTCTCCAGGTGAACTTGAAAAAAAGTGTTATCATTACTGCAGCAACAGTGATTCCGACACCCAGTTCAACCAGGAGAATGCCAAGGTGTTGGCCGTGTACAGGATCATGCCTAAGCACGTTGTAATCAAGGAAGTTACCGCCGAGCAACATGCAGGCGATGCCGACTCCTGCATAGAGAAGGACTCCGAAGGCAGTGAGTCGCTCGATAACCTCGGTTTTGATGACTTTCTGGGTAAGGCTGAGGCCGAAAAGCATGGTATATAAAATAATGCCGGCAGCAAAAATAAC
>JAUVON010000301.1 GCA_030599175.1 Desulfobulbaceae bacterium
ACCTGGATTGGAGAGCCAGGTTGTAATAAGTCCTCCCCCCAGGATAATCTTTATTTCGGGATATTGTGCCCTGATAAATCCTATCATTGGAAAGGTGCAAAGGGCCTGGCTGAGATAATTCAGAGAGAAACCGATATTGGCTGGCTGATAAAGGTGGATCAACTCATTTAATCTTTTTTCAAAGTAAGAATAAAATATATTTTTCTCATACTGCTGTGCAGCAAGTTTCAGATCTGAACTTTTAAGGGGTGACTTTCCTCTATCGATATAATTGCTGAATGAAAGCTGCAGGTCAAATTTGTTGCCACTATTTTCAAGTAAACGATTGAGGTCGGAGACGGCGCGTTTATATCGATCGATATTTGAGTAAATTTCGGAGGAGCGCAGGGCAGCAAGATTTTTCTCCTTTCCTTTTAACGCTCGTCTGCTCCATGTATCATTTGCCGGTTTTGCAGTATCAAAAAGAAAGTGTAATCCTTCTATGTTCATATCGATAATCGTGCAGGGATGGCCGTGAGCCTCAAGCATCGCTGAAAGATAAGCGAGGGCTGCCGGTGGTTCGCACGGTTTGGTCAAAGGGGGATGAATGATAAGCATGGCATCTTTTACGCCGAAGGAGTTGAGTTATACGAAATCATTTTGTTTTCTTTTCGAGACAATACCTTTGTGTGCAGAGGATTGCCCCACAATTATAATTTTTTTCCCATGACATATGGCAATCAGGCTGATAAGTTCTTATTCTTTTGTCTCTTGTAAATTCGTAGAAGAAATAGAAGAAATTAAATTTTAAATGGAGCGAATGTATGATGAAATATTTTAAAACACTGGCACCTATTTTTATGTTGGTTATCACTTTCTCGCTGGTGGAAGGCGGGTTTAATGCGGAGTATGCGGATGCGAGATCGAGAGGGGGAGGGCGCTCATTTAAAATGAGTCCCAAAAAGGCACCTGCAAAGACTACCCAGGGGGTTAAAAAGCAGAATAGTGGTGGCTTCGGCCGGGGACTGGCTGGCGGTCTCCTGGGTGGTGCCCTGGGTGGTATGCTGTTTGGTTCGATGTTTGGTGCTGGTGGAACAGGCATGGGTATTCTGCCGCTTCTGCTCCTTGCCGGAGGGGCCTACTTTTTGTTTCGTAAAATGAAGAGGCCCACCCAGAATAACTATTCCCCCCATAACCAGACTTCCGGCCAACAGGGTTCCGGAATGTTTGGCGGGGGAGTTGGAGGAGGAGCGTCCGGCATGCCCGCAATGACCGAAGCTCTGGATCCGGTGGAAGAAGGACTGAGCCAGATTCGACAAACCGACAGAAGTTTTGATTCTGACTATTTTGTGGAAATTGCCTCTGATGTATTCTTTAAGGTGCAGGCGGGCTGGATGCGCAGGGATCTCGATTCATATCGTCACCTGCTTGGCGACCAGCTTGCCGGGGAATATGAGGGACATTTTGCTGAAATGCACCAAAAGGGGCAGATCAATAAATTGGAAAGTATTGCTATCAGAGGTGTGAAAATTATTGAAGCGGGCAGTGACAGTGGCGAAGATTTTGTGACTGTTCAGTTTACCGCCAACCTTCTTGACTACACTGTCGATGATAAAACCGATGAGCTGCTCGAGGGCAGTATGACGGAACCTGTGAAATTTGATGAGAAATGGACATGGGCGAGACAGGTGGGAACTGAGGCTTGGAAGTTGGAAGGAATACAGCACTAAGAGAATAGTTACGAGGTAGATTTTGGACATTAGTCAGTTTCGTCGTGAATATATAAAGGGAGGTGTGTCCCGTGCTGATATGGATGCGGATCCCATAATACAGTTCTCCCTCTGGTTTGAACAGGCTCAAAAAACGACTATTTCAGACCCCACTGCCATGGTACTTGCAACTGTTGACTCTCACGGTCAGCCAAGTCAGCGAACAGTCTTACTGAAATATTATGACGAGAAAGGGTTTGTCTTTTTCACCAATTATGACAGCAGGAAAGCCGCTCAAATCAAAGAGAATGATAAGGTCAGTCTGCTTTTTGTCTGGCTGGAGCTTGAGCGGCAGGTGATGATCCATGGGGTTGCCCGCAAGATATCAACTGCGGAATCAGCAAAGTACTTTATGACCAGGCCAAAAGACAGCCAGCTTGCTGCCTGGGTTTCCAGTCAGAGTCATACACTTTCATCCCGTCAGATACTGCTGCAGAAATTTCAGGAAATGAAGGAAAAAATTGGCGAAGGGAAAGTACCTTTACCTTCATTCTGGGGCGGGTTCAAGGTTGAACCTGTTGAAATTGAATTCTGGCAGGGTAGGACGAGTCGTCTTCATGACAGGTTTCTCTATAGTCGGTCCTCCGATATGAGTTCCTGGTCAGTGGAACGGCTCGCGCCTTAGTAATCCCTATGCTTTTACCACAGCAAGAGGTGTCAGAGCAGTAACAACATCCACCAGGTCTTGCTGATCTGCCATAACCTTTTCGATATTTTTATAGGCTCCTGCTGCCTCGTCCAGATCTCTTTTCCCCCGTATCGAATGAAGGATGTTCTGTCGTTCGAGTCTGGCGATCTCTTCTTTGAGGTTCAGCTGGCGGCGAGCCTGCTTTCTGCCAAGTTTTCTTCCTGCACCGTGAGAACAGGAGCAGAAACTTTCAGGGTTTCCTTTTCCCCTCACAATATAACTCGTGCTGCCCTGTGAACCCGGAATAATTCCAAGTTCCCCGGCTCCAGCCCGGGTCGACCCTTTTCGGTGGACGATAACTTCTCTACCAAAATGTTTTTCTGCTGCTGCATAGTTATGGGCAATGTCTATGGCGGGGGAAAAAACAATATCCGGGTAGTTTTCTTTCAATATTCCCTGAAGTTTTTTCATCATTTCTTTTCTGTTTTTTGCCGCGAATCTGACACAGTAGTTCATTTCCCGCAGATAGTTTCTGCCCTCCTTCGAATGAACGGCAAGAGAGCAGAGCTGCCACTTGACTGAAAGTTTATCACCTTCACGTTTACATTTTTCAACAGCGATTCGGTTATAATGTTTTGCAACCTGGTAGCCGATATTGCGACTGCCGGAGTGAATCATTATCCATATACGGTTGTCACTACCTTTTTGTATCTCGATAAAATGATTCCCCCCTCCAAGAGTGCCGAGCTGAAAGAGGCCATTTTTGAATTCTTTTGAAATTACAGGCAGCTTTGAGAGAATTTCCCCTTCATCGGGTGAAGGCATCAGATTACTGTTTCTAGCTTTTTTATGATGCTTGAATCCGGTCGGAATTCGTTGTCGAATGGAATTCAGGATTGGTTTTAAGGCCGATTTTTTTACACTTTGCAAGGATGTCTGTACTGCACAGACCCCACATCCTATATCAACACCAACAGCGTTTGGAATCACTCTGTCTATTGTGGCGGCCACTCCGCCAATGGGCATGCCGTAGCCAACATGGGCATCCGGCATGATGGCAATATGGTGATGAATGAATGGCAGATTTGCCAGATTCACAGCCTGTTCCATGGTCTGGCTGTCTGGATTCTCCAGCCAGAGTAGTATCGGTTTGTTGTCTGTAGGAACAATTTTCTTCATAACTCTACTACTGGTGGCAATGCTGACTCTTGAGGGCGTTAAAACAAGGAGTTAGCCAAGTGTATCAAGTCGATCCTTTATGGCTGACAGATCAAAAAAATCCGGATCAAAGTTACTGCTGCCGGTCAGTTCAGATAAGTTTACACTACCGCTTTTGGAAGGATCCTCCAGGGATTCGAGAAGTTCCTGGTATTCGTGGATGTCCGACATGGTTTCAGGAGGACATGCCTTCTCTCCGGAGAGAATAACGGGATGGGGCAACTTTGTAGAGTGTGGAACCACCTCTTCAAGT
>JAUVON010000204.1 GCA_030599175.1 Desulfobulbaceae bacterium
GGGAGAGATCATATTCAGCGGATATTTTTTATACAGTGCTTCATTATGATGGCCTTCCCATGAAGGAATAAAAGTTGAGATTACAGGTCGTTCCGGATCATCGGGAGCAAATCTCTTCAGACTCGATGACTCAAATTCGAGCTTGCCGGATTGCGTCTGTAGCCCCCTGCGCAACTCTTTATTATAATCTGAAGGTAAAGGTGATAATTCCGGCACATTTTTTTTGCCATCTTCGGCAAACCAGCGATAGGATACCGGTGCCCGGTTCGCTTCTTTCGGCGCAGGCACAACGTAATAGCCCTTCTTCAAAAACTTACGCCACGATATAACCGTCGGCAGATCACTGGCATCAAACAGCCGACGACACCATTCCAGTTCAGTCATACCTTCTGAAAAAAGCGGACCTAAGCCCAGTCGCTGGGCAAGATCGAGAAAAATCTGATAATCGGATTTTGACTCACCTAAAGGTTTGATGGCCCTGTGCTGCATGGTGATGACCCGGTGATTCCACTGGATAAACTGTTGATGGCTGTATCCGCCTGAATTGGCAGTTTCACCAATATCCCACCGCTCAAAATTTGTACAGGCCGGTAAAAGTATATCCGCAAATTTGGCCTCCCCCTCGAACCATATTGACTGGTTTACCACAAATTCCAGATTATCACTGCGATAGGCCCTGGCATAGCGGTTGGAATCGGCCATAGTACCAAAGTGCGAACCACCATATTTATAGTACATTCTGGCCGGCGAATGACCTGGGGCAGGATAGCTGAATTTTTTAAACTGTCCTTCAATACTTTTCGGGTCGGTGGGATAACCTTCACACTTGCCGTCCAGGATCGCCTCAGGAATACGCAGCCGCGGTATCATCTGGGAAACTGAATTCATGGAAGGCAACTGGGGCATGCGCTGATACATGCTTACACGGAGCCCGGTATAATCCAGATCACCTGAAAGACCGCCTTCCGCATATCCAGGAAAATAGAAATTCGTATCTACAGGAGCCCCCTGCTGCAGACAACCCATATTAATGCCGGGCTTGCCCAGTCCCTGCATAGCCATAAGACAGACCATGGAACGGGCCCATTCAATGCCGGTGGCGCAGCGACAGGCACCGCCAAAGCCTGCAAGCCCTCCGGGTGAAAGATACGTTTTCCTGATCCCCCACTGTCTTGCCAGCGCTCGTACTATCCGGCCTGGAACATTGGTTTCCAGGGCCTGCCACTCAGGTGTCTTGGGAATACCATCATCTTTTCCCAGAATATAATCCCGCCACTTTTCAAAACCGACAGTACGATCTGCGACATAGTTTTTATCGTATAAGTCCTCTTTAATCCATATATAGGCAATGGCCAAAGCCATGGCATTGCCCGTGTCCGGTCTTGGAGCAATCCATTTGCCACCGAGAAGTGCCGCAGTATGATTATAATAGGGGTCGATATGCACCATCTTTATGCCCAGAGACTTTGCCCACTGTCTGCGCACTGTTCCCTCAAAAGCACCGTACACCCCACTTGTAGATTCGGGGTCACTGGACCAGAAGACAATCATCTCCGCTTCCTTGAGACAATCCTCCACTGTGCCATAGGTGTCTGTACCACCATTTCGCATAGAGTTGCCCCAATGGTGCATGGCACCCCAGTACCATCCTTCCCAGCTGTCTGGGTTATGCACCACATGACTTGATCCGATTGAGTTCATAAAGCGGGTTTTGGCACTGAGCCAGTAGCCGATATTACCCCAGGTATGATGGGATCCGCTGCCGTTCATAATTGATCCGGGGCCATGCACATCCTTGACACGCTGGATCTCAGCAGCAACGATATCAAGGGCTTCATCCCAGCTTATCCTTTCATAGCCAGAAATGCCGCGATTTGAACAGTTTCTGTCTCCATCAGGATCGAAATCGACGCGCTTCATTGGATAGAGAAGCCGGTCTTTGGAGTAAATCAGTGACTTAAGTGCAAAAACGTACGGACTGACCGTACCCTTTCTTGGTGGAGTAAACGATTTCCCCCGGGCATGTATGGTCCAGGAACTCCCGTCCGAATCATCAAATTCAATAGGAGTGATACGGATTATCTTTCCCTCTTTTACATAGACAAAGACAGGGCCGCCATTGGTATTGTTTACATAACGAACCACCCCGTCTTCCAGAGATATTCCATATCGAGGTTCATCAGAAAGATGCGTCAGCAGGTTCATGGTTTGCATGAAATGAATGATATATTCATCAGACCCCTGAACATCTACCCGGAAATTCTTCATGGCATTTATCCGCCCGAGATAATCCCGCGGAGCAATCATCATTTTAATAGCAGAGGAACTATCAGTGAAGATCATGCTCACATCTGGTTCACCACCCAGTTCTCTGGAGGATGATACCCTGCCGTCGTTAAACGCAAATTGACGCCCATAGGAATCGCCCCGAATTTTGATCTGCGCAGTGTAGTCTTTTTCGTGAAGTCGACGCTTAAAGGAGGGAACTAACAGCCTTCTCATACCCATCAAAATATATGCCAGATACAGCATGATCTGGAATACAACCTTCGAGGCAAGTTCCGATTTTGCCAAAACAGAATCAACAAAAAATGTCCTCATGGGAGCTCTCCTCTCAGTATATCACACATCCACAGAGCAAAATCAGCGTTTTTCCAGGCAGGCGATCCAATCTGTGAACTCCCCGATATACCGTTCAAGACGTTGCAGGGAGGCGGAGTCCACTAATTTACCTTCATCATCAAACTTACCCTGAACCTGTGCCATCAGAAAGGGAGGTGAGGGAACAACCGGAGACAACGTGGCTGAAAGAATATCCCGCAAATGGGACTGCACCCTCGCTCCACCCACCGGACTTTTTGAACCACTGAGTATTGCAACAGGTTTACCGGCCAGAACCGATTTATATGCCGGCCGCGACGCCCAGTCGATCGCATTTTTCAGCAATCCAGGAATACTGTAGTTATATTCAGGTGTTGAAAACAGCACCCCATCACACTCAGCAATTGAGTTCTTGAATTGAACCACAGATTCGGGTTTTTTCTCACCATCAATATCGGAATTGTATAGAGGCAGGTTCCCACAGCTGATCAGAGTGATGGTGACACCATCGGGCAGACAACGAGCGGCAGCATGGAGCATTTTAGTGTTGAATGATTCTTTTCTCAGGCTGCCACTGATTCCAATGAGTTTCATTATGATCTCCCTCTCCTTTGCATCTGTTCCGGCTTCTTAATTTTATGTATTCGGGCAGCATACTCATTAGCATCTCTGTCTCTGCCCATTTTCTGGTACAATGTAGCAAAAGTTTCATATACAACAAGGAGAGGCATGCCGTTCTGATCCATATCTTTTTCCAAAATCTTTCTGGCAGCAAGCAATGGCTTTTCTGCCTCTCCATATTCCCCGGAGGTTATATGTAATATAGCGAGATTATGATAACTCTGGGCAACCGCCGGGTGCTCTTTACCCACCGTTTTTTTCCAGATAGCAATCGATTGTTGCAAACATTCCTTCGCTTTTTCAATTTTTCCCTGCTCTCTGTATAAAACGGCGAGATTATCAAGAGACTGTGTTATGGCCGGATGATCGTTGCCAAATGTTATTTCTCTAATTTTCAATGCACGTTGATGCTGCTTTATTGCCAGGGTACGTTCCCCTTTCAGATTGTGCAGTATCCCCATATTATTGAGAGACTGTGCAACCGCAGGATGGCTGGAACCAAAGTGTTTTTCCCTTATGGCAAGAGAGGTCTGCAATAGGGGTTGTGCTGATTCAGCTTGCTCACTGTTAAGGTAGAGTTCGGCCAGGCTATTCTGGGTCTGGGCAACTGCGGGGTGATTCTTGCCCAGTAGGGATAAATATATTGCCAATGCCTCTTTCCACATAGGCTCTGCCTTATCATTATTGCCGGCAGCACCATGCAATGCCGCAAGTTTCTCTAATGTTTCAGCAAAATCAGGATTATCAGCAGAATTGGAAGCTTTAAAAATAGTCACAGCCTGGTTCAGCAGTGGTTCTGCTGCCTGAGTAGTGCCATTTACCATATAGATTCCGGCAAGATGGCTTAAAACAGCAGCAAAAGCTGGATGTGTTACACCGAGACTGTTCTCATAAATAACCAGTGCTCGTCGGAGTCTCTTTTCTGCAGCCTCAAGATTACCACTCTGCTGTTCAATGGCAGCGATACCTTTCAATATCGGCCCAAGATCGGGATCATCTTTCCCCTGACTTGTCTCTGTCAACTCAAGGGCCCGCTCCAGCTGCAACTTTGCTGAATCCGGTTCTCCAAGACCCTGGTATATAATGGCCAGGGTATTAAGGGGCATTAAAAGGTCAGTTTTCTGCTCCTCACCAATATTGACTACCCGCTTCATGCAAGGTTCAGCATCTTTGAAGCGTTGCTGGCTTATATACAGTTCTGCCAGGTTCCCCAGAATGTCCGCCACGTCCACAGAAAATTTTCCATGTGCGGTTTCACTGATTTCAAGGGACTGCTGCAGAACCTTCTCCGCTTCTGCATAGTTCTCCAGCAGATGGTACAACTCACCAAGGTTATTTAACGAGACTCCAATATCAGGATGATTCTCACTCTTCTCCTGAGTGGCAAGATCCAAGGCTGCTTTGGCAGGTTCAAGCGCCTGCCTGAATTGACCATTTTGGATTAGAGCTATCACCTTCCGGTTCAAATCATCCCATTTATCACTCATCATCCCTTTCCTTTATCGTATTCTGCAAAACCAAGTGCAGGTTCAAGCTCAGCATGTGCCGGGCTGAACCTGCATCTCCACCTCACTTGTTAATGATGACAACATGGTAAAAACTCAAATTCTTCATTATCCCGTCATTCCCATACAAGGCGGGAGATAAGCGCAGACTTCGATCCAGTTATTTCAATACGTTCTAGATTCCCGCCTGCGCGGGAATGACGGAGCAGGGGACTTTTTACGAAACCATCAATGATAACAACTGGGAAAAATCTAAATAGTCATAATGGTAGTACCGCTGTTGCCCATCAAGCCGTATGTCTGAGCCATTGCAACTTTTGCACCTTCCACCTGGCGCTCACCACATCTTCCTCTGAGTTGATTCGCACATTCGATAACCTGCCAGATAGCCTGGGCAGAGAGTGCCTCCCCATGTGATGAAAAGCCGCCACTTGGATTTACGGCCAGTTTTGCACCGATTTTAGTCTCACCATCCCGCAGCATTTTATCCGCTTCTCCATCTTTACAGAACCCGCATGTTTCCAGATATACCAGGTAATGCCAGGAGCTGTTGTCAGGCAGTTCCAGCACATCGATATCCCCGGGACCAATACCGGATTTTTCATATGCCTGCCGGGAAGCCGAGTAGCTTTCGCTGAGCATGGGAGCTTCAGGAACGGACGGGCAGGAGAGCGCTGATATGCGGATGGTCGGGTCACCATAGATGGCACTTCCCATGGTGGTGGCATTGATCTTCACTGGGTTGTCCGCTTTACTGATCAATTCCTCATCGGCAGTAACAATAACAGCCGCGGCGCCGGTACTA
>JAUVON010000022.1 GCA_030599175.1 Desulfobulbaceae bacterium
AGGATATCTGAGAGCATCTTATCATCGAAAAGTGCTTTTCTCTGGGGGTTAATGAACGGCGCAATCGCCGTATCAATACCATCAAAATGACGATAAAAGGTGTTGCGAAACAGGGCATCAGTTAGACCTCTGATGGGGGCCAGGTAGAGATAAGGATTTATCACATTCGAGTGTGGGCTGGAGTCTGGAGTCATTCTTTGTCGTTTTGATTTAGGCAGAGAGTCAGGTCAAATTCGATGGTATGTGGCAGAGCTATTCTTCTTTACTCTGATATGGTATGATCGAGCTTTTTACTGCCTTACCCCGGAACTTCTGTAATAAAAACAAGAAATCGAGGAAGGTTGGTTAAAATTCCGATTTATTCGAGTTAGACGCCATCAACGTTAATGGAAAACAAAGAGTGTGTAAAGCAAAGCTTCAAAATCTATCGCAGTTTCATGAGTGCTTCCCGGAAAAACTGATCAGGGGTCTTCTTGCGGTCGCAGAAAAGGAAAAGAAACAGCTCTATGTGGTGGGGGGGACCATTCGGGATCTTCTACTCGGCAAACGATCCAGTGATCTTGACATTACGGTGTCGGAGGGTGCTGGCGGAATTGTCCGCCATCTTATTCGTCAGCTGAAAGGCGGTGCGTTTGTAGATCTTTCCGGATCTGAAGATGAAGCCGCGCGCCTGGTATGGCATAACGTTCAGGTCGATGTTGCCAGCTTCCGAGAAGGTGCCGGGGAAATCGAAGAAGATCTGCAATTGCGCGATTTTACGATTAACAGTATAGGGGTAAAGCTTGAACAATTGATGACTTCTGATGGGTCTATGCAGGTAATCGACCCAACCGGTGGTTTTGCGGATCTGGTTTCCCGCCGCCTGCGCCATTGTCCGTCGGCTTTTACAGCCGACCCGGTGAGAATGCTGCGGGGTTACCGCCTGTATGCAACATTAAACTTTTCTCTTGAGCAAGAGACTGAGCAGGAAATAGAAAAATATGCATCATTGATACATAAGGTTGCTGCGGAGCGAATCAGATATGAGCTGGATCTGATTTTTGATTCTCGCCGCACCTCCGCCACCCTCTGGGCTATGCATGGGACAGCTCTTCTCGCAGAACTTCTTCCTGAACTTTATCAGGGAAAAGGCGTGCAGCAGCCTGAGTTTCACCATCTTGATGTGTTTGAGCATAATATGTTTGCACTTGAGATGATGGAAGACATTATAGCCGACCCCGGAGAATATTTCCCCGGGCTGGCGGACAGGATTGGAGACTATTTAAAAAAGGGTGCGGTTGTCCGGTGGTTGAAGTGGGCAGCACTGCTGCACGATATCGGCAAACCTGCAACCAGGGGAGAGAGTAGAAAAGAGCATGGACGGGTGACCTTTTATGGCCATGACGAGGCCGGTCGGGAGATGTTTTGTCGTTTTGCAGAGAAGATGCGCTGGAGCAACAGGGATAAAGACAATGTTGCGGCCCTTATCGGTATGCATATGCATCCCTTTCATCTCTGTAATATTGAGAGAACAGGAGAGGTGACAAAACGTGCTGCATTAAAGATTTGTCAGCGGGCAGGCGACCAACTGCCGGGACTTTTTCTGCTGGCCATGTCTGACAGTCTTGCCGGGCGAGGGGAGAAAAAGCCGGAGCAGATGGAAGAGGAAATTGCGGCACTTCTGGATAAGGTGTTGCATATATATGAAGAGAATATCAGACCTGTGCTGAGTGGTCCGCGGCTGCTTACAGGAAGAGATCTTATTGATGATTTTGGCCTCCAGTCGGGGCCTCTTTTTTCAATAATTTTTACAAAGCTGGAGCTGGCCCGGGTGGAAGGTGAGGTGACAACCCGGAGCCAGGCGAAGAGATGGGTAAGTGATTTTCTGCAGAAAGAACAGCAAAGAGTGATGGAGTTGGGCGGGGAGGGTGCTGCCTCTTGTCAAAGAAAAGTAAATGGACTAAAACGTGCGTAAAGTAAACGATTTTTACTCTAAAAAGGCAAAGAAAGAAAAATATCCCGCTCGGTCAATATATAAGCTGGAAGAGGCTCAGGAAAAGTATAAGTTTATACGTCGTGGAGACAGTGTACTTGATCTTGGGTGTTATCCGGGAAGCTGGTCTCTTTACGCATCTGAAATTGTGGGACCGAAAGGGGTTGTGGTTGGAGTGGACCTGCAGCAGGCAGACTGCAGCCCGAGAGGTGAAGGCGGCACTATTCACTGGCTTTGTCAGGATATTATGGAGCCGGAGCTGATACCCCTGATACGTAAAATTCGTCCGGCATTCAGGGTTCTGGTTTCAGATCTTGCACCAAATACATCGGGGAATCGATGGGTGGACGCTCAGAAATCTCTTGATCTTGTGCATGCAACACTTACCCTGGCTGAGCAGCTTTTGCTTAACAAAGGGCATTATATCTGTAAAGTATTCCAGGGAGAAGACTTTCCCTATTTTGTAAAAGATGTAAAAAAGAGATTTGAAATGGTTAAGGTGATTAAACCAAAAAGTTCGCGGGTCGAGAGCCGAGAAGTTTTTGTTCTCGGTATGAAATATAAGAAGATTTAAGATATTATCATTATTCAACAGGTAGAAAATATGTCAGGACACTCTAAATGGTCAACGATTAAGAGAAAAAAAGGCGCAAATGATGCAAGGAGAGGGAAGATTTTCACCCGCCTGATTAAAGAGATCACGGTAGCTGCAAGAGGTGGTGGTGGCGATCCTGAAGGCAATCCGAGACTCCGCGCAGCCATAGCATCGGCCAAAACTGAAAACATGCCAAAGGATAATATTGCCAGAGCAATTAAGAAAGGCACCGGTGAGATAGCAGGGGAAGTGTATGACGAAATCCTGTACGAAGGGTACGGTCCCGGTGGTGTTGCCGTCCTTGTAGAATGTATGACTGATAATCGTAACAGGACCGTTGCCGATGTCCGTCATTACTTTACCAAGAGTAACGGCAACCTGGGTGAGTCGGGCTGTGTTGCCTGGATGTTTGAAAAAAAAGGGCTTATCCTGGTTGACAAGGAAGGAGTTTCGGAAGAAGATTTGATGGATCATGCCCTTGAAGCTGGAGCAGAGGATATAATTGAAGAGGAGGGCGAATTCCAGATTCTTACGGCTCCTGAAGAACTGAACGATGTGCGCACCGGGCTGGAGGAAGTCGGAGTGGCTTTTCTGGAGACTTCAGTCTCGATGATTCCCAAAAATACGGTCGATGTAGCGGATGAGAAGGTGGCACGTTCTCTTTTAAAGCTCCTGGAAAATCTGGAAGATCATGATGATGTTCAGAGTGTGCACGCCAACTTTGATATCGATGATGAGCTAATGGAGCAGTTGTCGTAACTAAGTTCTCGGAGAGCATCTTAGCAGCATGGAACGAATTATTGGTGTTGATCCCGGCAGCAGGATTACAGGTTATGGAGTGATTGATGCGGACCAGGGATCTCTGAATTATGTTGCCTGTGGGGTGGTGAAAACGACTCCGCAATACTCCTTTGCCCACCGTCTCAATGAGATTTTTGAAGGAATCAACGAGGTTATCCAGATTCACAATCCGGTAATTGCAGCTGTTGAGGATGTCTTTCTGGCAACTAATCCCAGATCCGCGTTAAAGCTGGGACATGCCCGCGGGGCAGCAGTGGTGGCTGCTATGCAGAACGGTCTTGCAGTGTTTGATTATAGTGCAAGGGCTGTAAAGAAGGCGGTGGCGGGTTACGGGCAGGCCGAAAAATCACAGGTGCAGCATATGGTAAAGGTGCTTTTGGGGCTTTCGGGTTCACCCAGTTCGGATGCTGCCGATGCCTTGGCTGTGGCGATATGCCATGCTAATCAGTTCCACATATGATGGCGTGCTAAAAAATAAAAAGAGAAACCAACGCAAAATCTATATTCTCTCACCACAGAGAGCACAGAGGACACAGAGAGAAGAATTATTTTTTGCCTTCTCTGTGCTCTCTGTGGTTGAAACCTTTCTTGTTTTTATGACAAAAGTTCAGGACTAAGGTACTAATCAAGTGATTGCAGCATTGACAGGCAAGGTTTTTTCCAAGAGTACTGACAGGGCAGTTATTGATGTCTCGGGGGTGGGCTATGAAGTTTTTCTCTCAACGGATAATGTAGTCCGGATGCCCGACAAGGGTGAAGATATTCTCCTTTACATCCATACCAACGTTCGTGAAGACGCCCTGACACTTTTTGGTTTTCTGGAAGAAGAGGAAAAAGAACTCTTTCTTATCCTGAAAACGGTTTCCGGCATTGGCCCTAAACTGGCACTTGCCATGCTCTCAGGGCTGAGGGTAAGTGATCTGTGTCGGGCAATTACAGCCGGGGATATAAAGACATTGACAACCCTTCAGGGTGTGGGAAAAAAAACAGCGGAACGTGTCTGTGTTGACCTTAAGGAGAAGGTTGGACATCTCTCTATTGATTCACTCGCCACGTCCGGCACTCTTCAGCCTGTTGCACCGGCCTTGGGATCTGCTGTGGCCGATGCTCTGTCCGCTTTGACAAACCTTGGTTATTCTGATCCAGTTGCCAGAGAGTCGCTGGTTTCAGTAAAAAAACGCATGGGCCAGGAGAGTTTTGATGAATTAGGTGTTGAGGATCTCATCCGTGAGGCGTTGAGGACGCTAGTATGAATATTGAAGAAGACATTACCGCCGACAGCCGCCTGGTGAGTCCGGAGCCCATAGTTCGCGAGCCTGCAAATGATAGTGGGATCAGGCCTAAAAGGCTTGATGACTATATCGGCCAGGAGACTTTGAGGAAAAGTCTGAGGATTTTTATACAGGCAGCAATAGGCAGGGGAAAACCCCTGGATCATGTGCTTTTTCACGGTTTTCCAGGTCTTGGCAAAACAACACTTTCTTATATAATAGCAAATGAGATGGGCGCCGGTATTAAGGTCACCTCGGGGCCTGTCATTGAAAAACAGGGGGATCTTGCGGCGATTCTTACCAGTCTGCAGGAGGGAGATGTCCTTTTTATCGATGAGATTCACCGTCTTAATCATGTGGTCGAGGAAGTGCTCTATCCGGCAATGGAGGATTATCAGCTTGATCTTATTATCGGACAGGGGCCGGGTGCCCGGTCGGTGAAGATGGATCTGCCAAGATTTACGCTGGTTGGAGCTACAACCAGAACAGGGCTGCTCACTCCGCCTTTGCGGGACCGTTTTGGCGTTATTCTCCGCCTTGAATTCTACTCTCCTGAAGAATTGGTGAGCATAGTACATCGGTCTGCTGGAATTCTAGGAATGAAAATTGATCAGTCAGGGGCTCTGGAGCTTGGTCGGCGATCCCGCGGTACCCCAAGAATTGCTAATCGGCTGCTGAGGCGGGTGAGAGATTTTGCTGAGGTTGGCAAACATGAGGTTGTCGACAGAGAAGTTGCCAATGAAGCACTTGATCTCCTCGGGGTCGATCAGTTTGGCCTGGATGATATGGATCGTCGGATTATGTTGTCAATAATTGATAAGTTTCAGGGTGGGCCCATCGGGCTCGATACCCTTGCAACTGTGGTCTGTGAGGAGAAGAATACCCTGGAAGATGTATATGAACCGTTTTTAATCCAGTCCGGTTTCCTGAAACGCACCCCCAGGGGGCGTGTTGCGACGGCAACGGCGTATGACCATTTTGGCAGAAAAATGGTTCGTCAGGCTGGGACCGGGATGCAGCAGTCTCTTTTTGACGAGTGATAGCGTTGTAAAAAATCTTTCCTTTTAAACAGGCAGGCTGAGCCAATTCAGTCTGCCTGTTTTTGTTTCTTCCTGAAGCATAGATATTCATTCCCCACTTTTCACCACTTCTGTAATTTATCTCCTTTTACAATATTCTTATAAATGAGTTAATAGTATGTTGTTACAGTCAGTTGCAGACTTGCTGCGTGGCATTCCGTCATGTTCCCTTTCCTTCCTTTTGTTGACCATGTTGTATCCTTGTGCTTGTGGTACACTCTATATTGTATCTTTTTGGTGTTTGATATCTGTGCCTTATCTACTTGAAGTTACAACTATTTTTTCCTTGACACATCGATGCTCTCTGTTATAAAAGGAATGATAGTGGTGAAAAGTGGGTAGGTTGGGTGTTTGGTGGTTGATCCAGGTGAAAGGGGGACATTGGGTGATCAGAGATCGGTTTCGAAGCAGAACGGAGCATACTTTGGACGCGAAAGGGAGATTGAATTTCCCCAGTCGGTTTCGAGAGGTGCTACGTCAATGTGATTCGGAAATCCTCATGGTGGCACCATGGAACAAGCATTTACGCGCATATCCTGTAGCAGAATGGGAGGCTCTGGAAACGAAATTGCTGACCCAGGGAGGAGAGCAGCCGGGGATTGCAAGTTTTGTCAGATATGTAGTGGGCGGTGTTACCGAATGTGTACCTGATAAGCAGGGAAGAATTCGGTTGCCTGCTGATTTACGTGCTGATGCTGATTTGAAAAAAGAAATTGTTCTGACAGGGATGCTGGATTGGGTGGAAATCTGGGATAAGGGCGTATGGCACGTCGAAAACCGGACAACCCGTGACAACTTTGAGAACCATGAAGAAAGCCTTGCGAAAATGGGTATTTTTTGATGGTTTCAGGTTCAGATATTGAACAGATCCACACCTCTGTACTTCTAGAAGAAACACTCGAATTTTTAAATCCCAGATCTGGTGGGGTGTACGTGGATGGTACTCTTGGATTGGGAGGACATTCTTCCTCAATTCTTAAGCGATCAGCACCTGATGGCAAGGTATTTGCCTTTGAATGGGATGAAACTGCAATAGAGCTGGCGAGAGCACGTCTGTCACCATATAAAGATCGCCTGCAGATAATACGACGAAATTTTGCAGAAATCTCGGAGGGGTTGAAGGAAGAGGGAGTGACTGGGGTTGATGGCTTGCTGGTAGATGTAGGGCTCTCTTCCCTGCAGCTTGATATGGGTGATCGGGGATTCAGTTTTCAGCGGGATGAAATTCTTGATATGCGGATGGATAACAGGAGAAAAATAACCGCACACTCTATTCTGGCAACTTGTTCCCAAAGGGAACTTGCAGACATTTTTTTTTATTATGGTGAGGAGCGTCAAGCCAGACCCATTGCCTCAGCAATAGTTGAATCCAGAGCCAGCGAACCCGTCAGAACAACGAAGCAACTGGTAACGATTGTGGCAAGGGCAGTACCCAAAAGGTTCCATCCCGGCAGGATTCATGTGGCAACTAAAGTTTTTCAGGCTCTGAGGATTGCTGTTAATACGGAATTGGAGAATCTAGCGAAGGTACTGGATGACGGTGTTGCCTATCTTAAACCCGGTGCGAGGTTTTGTGTGATTTCATTTCATTCTCTCGAGGATCGGGTAGTGAAAGCAAAATTTAAAAGCAATAAAGAGCTGAATGTTCTCACATCCAAACCGATTATGGCTTCATCTGAAGAAATTATCGCAAATAAAAGGTCTCGCAGTGCTCGGTTGAGGGTCGCAGAGAAAAAAGAGAATACAACAAGGAGGGATATATGAATTTCAATAATTCATCTCAACCATATGTGAGTTCGGTGGCACAGGTCACCGTTGGACAGCGCTTGCAAGGGTTGAGGATAGGTAAACTTCCAAGCGGTATGACTTTGTGGAGGCCTGTTGGAAAGACTTTGTTTTTGCTGCTTCCCCTGGTACTGGCTGTCAATCTCTATGTTGTTTCATCTGTGAGTAAAATCAACGATTCAATAATAGCGGTCGATAACAAACATCATGAGCTTATGGATAAAAATATTGAATTGCGGGCCATGAAAGCGATGGTTAGAAATCCTGATCAATTACAAAAGCTTGCAGCTGATAAACTTTCACTGTTTGTGCACTCAAAGGGGCAGGTGGGTAAGTATAACCCCCGGAAAGGATATTTTATTTATCTCTAGACTGTACTTCGGAGGATACTATTTCCCCCATGAGCTAGAAGTTGTAAGAAAGAGTTCTTGAAATCTACACCATCTACAACGCCATCAGAATATGGTCAAACAATCCCGCCTGCGAGTACAAAAAGAAAAAAAACGTAGGCGGGCCCTTCTCTCTTTTCTCATTATTGTTGTAATTACCACTATTTGTTGGCAGATAAATAAAAAAGTTGGTATTACAGCCTATCTAAATGAGAAGATTCTAACAGTAAAAAAGAGCTTGTATGGCAAGAGTGTATTGTCCCGTGGAACGGTTTATGACAGGAATCTGAAGCAGATTGCTGTCACTCTGGAGCGGGTCTCAGTCTATGTACGGACAAAAGAGGTTGATTCCATACCCGACACTGTAGAGGCTCTGGGTGCACTACTTCCGATTAATAAGGAGAGGCTGCAGAAAAAATTGGAAACCGGTTCGCTTCGGGTATGGGTTGATGAAGATATCAGCCAGGATCAGGAAGTCGCACTAAAGAAGAAGCAGTTTCCTGGTGTATATCTGCAGCATGAGCAGGTAAGGTTCTATCCCAATGATATACATGCAGCCCATATAATCGGGTACGTTGATGATAATATCGGGTTGTCAGGGATTGAGTTTTTTTATGACAGACTACTTGCAAACAGGGAAGTTGAGGGAGAATCGACGGTTAATCATTTAAGTCAATCACAGGATCTGGTCCTGACAGTTGATCTTAAAATTCAAAGAATTCTGGAAAATCTTGTGGCTGATATCGGTGGCTGGCAGAGGGATCTAAAGGTTGCGGCCTATGTTATGGAAGGAGTAACAGGGGAAATTGTCGGGGGTGCACAATATCCCGGATTCAATCCAAATAAGTTCACCCAGTATTCCCTTCAGGCACTGGAAAATATATTTCTGCAACCAACTGTTGTACCGGATAAATTTCGACGTTTATTTAGGGATGTTGCCGGCATCTACAGCATTGTGGAAGCCAGATCGATACTATATCCATGGTCTATCCAACCTTTTGAAACAAATCTTGGCCGTCAGTTAAGGTTATGGGAATGGCTGGGGATGACAGAGCAATGGTCCACGGATTTTTCTGCCTATGATCGGGCTGTTAAAAGCAGGGAAATAGTTTATAAGCCTTTTATTCATTCGCAGCGTCAGTCCTATGGATTGGTTCCGGAATATGCCACACCTTTGAAAATACTGACCGCAATGACTGGTATCTTCAATGATGGTACTGAAGTCAGGCCCCATGTAGTTGCTGCAATTTCAGGTAAGGAAACTGGAGAAGAATATCACTTGCCGGCGACTCAGGGTGAATCCCGGGGGTATGGAAGAGTTATAAAAGGCGGAGCTAAAGAGGTGGGGAAGTTGCTGAGGAGTCAGGCTAGTCAGGGTTCTTCAGGGACACTGTTTCTTGAAGACGAAAATGTTCTGGTTGCACAATCAGCTAAAGGCGAGCAGTTTCTGAGCAGTAAAATGTTGCTTGTTTTAATTCCTGCCGATACTTCACCCTTAACAATGCTTGTCGTGGTCGAAGGACCAGCAGAACACCCTGCTTTGAAAAAAAGACCAACAGGACAATCGCTGGAAAAACGTGTTGGGCAGATAGTTGATCGAATTTCCGTATTGCAACAGGTTGCAAAAAGTGTTTCAGATGTTGTGGAAGTAGAAGTACAGGGTGAAGATAACTACCCGGTTAACAAACAGGATGGAACCGTAGTTCCAGGTAACCTGGAAAGCCAGGAAAAAGTAAAGAAGGCTGTGGGAATAATGCCGGATCTCAAGGGCTTGAGTCTGCGAAGGAGTTTTCAGTTATTGCAGAACAATAACGTAAAGATACGCTTTCAGGGAACCGGCAGAGTTATGTCACAGAAACCTCTTCCGGGCACACCCCTTAAAGGATTGTCGGAATGTATCCTGATTCTCGAAAATGTGGAAGATGTTGAGCTGAAAAAATAAAATCTTATGGACATCGCGAATAGCAAACCATCATACCCACTCCCACTAGAGTTTCTTCTCCGGGGAATTGAATACACGGTTGTCAGGGGAAGTTACAGCAAAACTGCTAATGGTCTTGAAATTGAATCTGTTCTCTCTGACTCCAGGGAAGTAAAGGCAGGCGCACTTTTTGTGGCAATCAGAGGTGCAGAATATGACGGTCATGATTACGTTTCCGCTGCCCTTGCAAATGGTTGTGCTGCTGTTATTTGTGAGATTGGCAGGATCCATCCCGATACATTGGGAGATTGGACCGGAATCCTTGTCGAGGTCGAGGATAGCAGTAAAGCATATGGACTTGTCGCTGCAAATTATTATGGCAGACCGGCTGATCAACTGACCTTTATCGGTATTACCGGTACCAACGGGAAAACTACGGTTACTTACCTGCTGGAGGCGGTTCTTCTACATGCAGGGCAGAAGGTGGGGGTCATTGGTACCGTTAACAACAGGTATGTCGGAGACAGTGATGAAATGACCGTGCTGCCGACACAGCTTACAACTCCTGAAGCCATGATGCTGCAAAAGGTTCTCCGGGAAATGGCAGACAGTGGAGTTCGCTATGTCATAATGGAGGTCTCGTCCCATGGACTGGCTCAAAACAGAATCAGTAATATCTGTTTTACAGTGGCTGCTTTCACGAATCTTTCCAGGGATCATCTCGATTATCACACCAGCATGGAGGAATATTTCTTTGAGAAAACAAAGCTCTTTACAGAACATATGGTAGAAGGCTCCATTGCAGTGCTGCCTGCAGACCCTGCAGGAAAGGAAGAATTCCCATGGCATGCGCCTCTGGTGGAGAAGTGCAGAGATCATTGTGCAAAGATAATTTACTGGGGAGATGAAGCTGCTGCTGATATTCGTCTTCTTGGATATGATTTACAGCTCGATCAGACCCAGTTGGAAATTCAGGCCGATGGGGAAAAGATTACGCTCTTCTCCCGGCTTATCGGCCGGTTTAATATTGACAATATTCTGGCCACATTTGGTCTTTGCTCTGCTCTGAAACTTAACCTGAACACAGTTATAGAGGGTCTGAGAAAAGCCGGTGGCGCTCCTGGACGACTTGAAAGGGTTGTAGACTCAATGGATGAACCAGTGGATGGCCCTGTAGTTCTGGTGGATTATGCTCATACTCCGGATGCTTTGGAACAGGTACTGTCAACTGTTGCGTCGTTACCCCATGGAGAACTGTACTGTGTCTTTGGCTGCGGCGGAGACAGAGATAACGGTAAGCGGCCCTTAATGGGAGAAATTGGTTGCCTGTTCAGTGATGTGGCAATCGTAACTGATGACAACCCGAGAACTGAGAATCCTGACGAGATTGTCAACCAGATTCTGGCAGGGAGTGCTGCCACCGGAATCGAGCAGAAATCTGTTCACTGGTTGAAAAAGAGAAGCAGGGGGGAGAGGGGGGTCATTGTCGAAAGAGATCGAAGAAATGCTATCCAGCTTGCTATTACCTCTGCCGGCCCTGAAGATGTGGTGATTATTGCCGGTAAAGGGCATGAGACGTATCAGTTGAGCAGCCGGGGAAGACTCTTTTTTGATGATACCCTTGAGGCAAAAAATGTGTTTTGTTCATGGACCAGTGCAAGAGTCGCAAAGAGTGTTGGTGGGAAACTGTCCAGCGATAACCGGGAATTCAGGCTACTTGGAGAGGTTTTGACCGATAGCAGAGTGGTCGGTAATGATTCAATTTTTGTCGCTTTGAAAGGAGAAAAATATGATGGTCATGAATTTGCAGCCCAGGCAGTAGAAAATGGCGCGGTTTGCCTGGTTGTGGAAAAAGAGGTAGTGCTCCCTCCTGAAAAGGATGTAAGCCAGATCATTGTGACTGATACACTGAAAGCCCTGGGGGATATGGCTGCCTACAGACGGGCGCAGTTGGCAAAGATCTGCAATCAAACGGTGATAGCTATAACAGGGAGTTGCGGGAAGACCACAGTCAAAGAGATGGTGGCCGCTATCCTTCAGCGCAAATGGGTTGTGGGTCCTGACCATCAGGAAGATTGTGTTTTAAAGACCCAAGGTAATTTCAACAACCTTATTGGCTTGCCTCTTTCGTTACTGCCTTTGAGCCTGACCCATTGTGCTGCTGTTCTGGAGGTTGGTATGAACCAGGCCGGGGAGTTGCAGCGTCTTTCTGAGATTGTAGATCCGGACATCAGCTGTATTGTCAATATATATGGTGCACACCTTGAGGGACTCCAATCTATTGATGGGGTTGCAAAGGCAAAGGAAGAACTTTTTGAGGGGACGAAAAAGAGCGGAACACTGATCGTTAATCTTGATGATCCAAGGGTGAGCAGTCTTGCTGAGAAATATGAACAAACCAAAATTACATTCACTGTTCTCGAGGAAAATTTGCAGAAAAACCCGGATATATGGGTGACGGATGTAGAGTTTGCAGAGATAGGGAGTACCACCTTTACCCTGCATTCAGGTATAGAAAAGGAGGATATCCATCTCTTTGCAGCCGGAGAGCATAATGTGTCCAATGCTCTGGCAGCGGCAGCAATCTCCTATGGCGCTGGAGCCAATATTCAAGAGATCGCGGCAGGTCTTGCTGATTTCAGACCGGCTGATAAACGTATGGAAATCCTGCAGGCCAAAGGTGGGTACAGGTTGCTCAATGATACATATAACGCAAATCCGGCCTCCATGGCGGCTGGGTTGAAAACCTTGAAGCAGATGGCAGGGCAATACTGTGTGGCAATTCTCGGGGATATGCTGGAGCTTGGTGAAACCTCAAAAGAGGCACATTTTGAACTGGGGCGACTCGTTGCACAATTACATATCGATGATGTCGGTTTTATCGGAGAGTTTAAAGACAGTGCCGGCAAGGGGGCTTTAACAGGTGGACTGGACAGCGAAAATATCAGATTGTTCGATGAGAAGGTAGAGGCGATCAAGTGGGTAAATGAGCTGGTTCGCCGGAAAAAGCTTGGACAAGATGGACTGCTCCTGGTAAAGGCTTCACGTGGTTTACGTTTTGAGACGATTGTGTCGGAACTGGCGTCATAGAAAGAATATTTACTACACCTTAAATTAAACCGGTTTGCTGGATAGCTACTATGCTCTATCATTTTTTATATCCTTTGAGTTCTGTTTTTTCCGGATTTAATGTTTTTCGTTATATAACCTTACGTTCAATTGGAGGGGCTGTTACTGCATTTCTGCTCGTTCTGATCCTTGGGCCACTTTTTATTCGGACAATGAAGCGACTTCAGATAGGTCAGGTAATTCGTGATGATGGTCCGGAAACCCATCTGGCAAAACAGGGGGTGCCGACAATGGGCGGGGTATTAATCCTTTTTGCCATTACTGTCGGTACAATCCTCTGGGCACGTTTAGATAACCCATTGGTCTGGCTGGGATTGTTTGTCACTCTCTTTTATGGTGGCATTGGTTTTGTCGATGATTACAGGAAGATAAAAAAACAAAATTCAAAAGGACTCAGTGCCAGGAGCAAACTTCTACTGCAGATAGCCGGTGCTGCAGTTGTTGGTCTGTTTATTTCGCTCTATCCGGGATACGACGGGCAGTTAAGCCTGCCATTTTTTAAGAATTTTCGGCCTGATCTTGGCTGGTTTTATGTGGTATTTGCAGTGGTGGTGATTGTCGGAGCTTCCAATGCGGTAAATCTGACCGACGGGCTGGATGGACTGGCTGCTGGACCGACAATTGTGACAGCCGGTGTTTACCTGGTTTTTTCGTACCTGGCGGGGCATGTGATACTGGCCGAATATCTTCAACTTCCATATGTTGTCGGCAGTGGAGAACTTGCCATTTTCTGCGGTGCTATTCTGGGTGCATGTCTGGGTTTTCTCTGGTTTAACGCATTTCCGGCACAGATGTTCATGGGGGATGTTGGCTCTCTTGCCCTGGGAGGTGCTCTGGGATCAATTGCAATTATAATTAAGCAGGAATTTCTACTTGCTATAGTCGGCGGTGTTTTTGTCATGGAAGCTTTATCTGTCATTATGCAGGTGGGCTATTTTAAAATGACCCATGGTAAACGAATTTTCCTGATGGCCCCTTTTCACCACCACTTTGAAAAAAAAGGATGGCATGAACCAAAAGTGGTTGTCAGATTCTGGATTGTTTCCATAATCCTCGGGTTATTTGCGGTCGCAACCTTGAAGTTAAGATAATGGATAAAAAACTCAAAATATCATCTGGAACCAGAGTTGCTGTAATGGGTCTTGGAGTATCCGGCTGGGCAGCTGTCAGATACGCTTTGCACCAGAAAGCAGAAGTCTTTATTTCTGATAACAGACCGGAAGAGAAGTTTGCAAAAGAAGAAGGTTTTGTTGACATGGAAGGGATCCATCTGGAAATTGGGGAGCATACGTCCGAATTTCTGGGGCAGGCTGATATTGTTATTGTAAGTCCGGGTATCAGCGTTACGACACCGTTGATGGATGAACTTCATCAGAAGGGTGTTACTGTCGTCGGAGAACTCGCTTTTGCATCTGCAAACGTCGACAAGCCTATAGTTGCCATTACAGGAACAAACGGCAAAACGACTGTTACCACACTTATTGGTGAGTTGCTGAAAGGGGCTGGAAAACGGGTTTTTGTCGGGGGAAATATAGGCACTTCTCTTTTTGATTATTTCCTTGATCCCCACGGATTTGACCTGCTTGTTCTTGAAGTATCAAGCTTTCAACTGGAGAGTGCAGGGGATTTTTCCCCCGATGTGGCAATTTTGCTTAATGTAAGTCCGGATCATCTTGACAGGCATGGAAGTCTTGAGGAATATCGTAAGGCAAAAATGAAGGTTTTTTCCTGCCAGAAAGAAGGGGATATGGCAATTATAAATGGAGACGATCCTGAATGCGCAAAACTCCCTGAGAACCTTTTGTCAGAAACTGTCATGTTTGGTGCTGATGAGAAATTTGTAGCTGGGATATCAGGGAATGATGTTGTATTGTACCCTGGCAGTGAACGTGAGAAATATTCTCTTGCATCAACATCCCTGAAGGGTCAGATCGGAGCTTCCAACTGCGCTCCAGCGATTCTTGCGGCAAGATACCTCGGTTGTTCCCGGATGCAGATCCAGAGAGTGCTTAATACTTTTTCGTCCCTTGAACACAGGATGGAATTTGTGCATGAACTGGGTGGTGTCAGCTATTATAACGATTCAAAGGCGACGAACACAGGAGCTGTTGTTGCCGCCCTTAATCAATTTGAAGGCAAAGTGATTCTCATAGCAGGCGGGCGTGATAAAGGTGACGACTACACCCTGTTGAAGCCAAGTGTGTCAGAGAAGGTGGAAATGCTGGTGGCAATAGGAGAATCTTCCGATCTCCTTGAGAAGGCGCTTCTTGGATCGGTGAATATTGTAAAGGCGGCATCAATGAAAGATGCAGTGCAAAAGGCTGCAGAGGGTGCCAACCCCGGAGACTCTGTACTGCTTTCTCCTGCCTGCGCCAGTTTTGATATGTTTACAGGTTATGATCATCGTGGCAGGGCTTTTAAAGAGGAAGTGAGAGCACTTAATAATTCCCGGCAGATAGAAGGGGTACTGTAATTGGCAGAGAAAAAGCCTATACGGTTACTTCTGACGGGTGGAGGCACCGGGGGTCATTTGTTTCCGGCTATTGCAACTGCCCAGGAGTTCAGACGAATACGGCCAGATACCGAAATTCTTTTTGTCGGTACCCGCCGGAAAATGGACACTGCTGCTCTTACACAATATGGGTTCAACAGTGAGTCCATCGTCAGCTATGGGGTAAAGGGAAAAAAACCTGCTCAGCTGATCAAGGCTGTGGCAACTCTTCCTCTGTCATATGTGCAGGCGGTGAGAATAATAAAAAAGTTTCGTCCTGATATTATTTTAGGAGTCGGTGGCTATGTCACCGGTCCAGTGGTTGCTGCCGGGAAAAGTTGCGGCATTCCGACAGTGATACATGAACAGAATTCAATTCCCGGGCTGGCCAACCGTAAACTGGGCAAGATTGTGGACAGGATCTGTCTTTCATTGCCGGGCAGCGAAAAATATTTTTCTCCCGGAAAAACTGTCCACACGGGGAATCCAATCCGAGAGAATATACTTGATCTCCTTGGGAAAAAAGGCATAGAAGGAATATCGGAAAAGCCTACATTGCTGGTACTTGGCGGCAGTCAGGGCGCGCAAATGGTGAATAAGCTGGTATTGGAGGCCTTTCTTCTGGAAGATCATGAGTTGTCTTCTAAAATTCATCTCATACACCAGACAGGGATAAAGGATGCTGCCAAGGTTCTTGAAGCGTATCAAAGGGCTGGCATAAAGGCTGAAGTTCAGCCATTTTTTAAGGAAATGGACAAGGTGTATGCAAAAGCTGATTTGCTGGTATCAAGGGCGGGTGCAACTACTCTGTCAGAGATCGCTGTTCTTGGAAAACCGGTAATCTTAATCCCTTACCCCTATGCTGCCGATGATCATCAGACAAAAAATGGTGAATACTATGTGCAGGGTGGAGGGGCACTGCTCTGTCAGGAGCAAGATTTATCGGCAACGATTCTGGCTCAATGTATAGAAAACCTGATTTATAACCCTGAGCTGTTAATGAAAATGGGAACTGCAATGAAGAAACTTTCATTTCCCGATGCAGCAACAAAGATAGTGGACTGCTGTCTGGAGACAGTTAACTGATAATGCACAGAAAAACTAAACATATTCATTTTGTCGGCATCGGGGGTATAGGTATGAGCGGTATCGCCGAGTTGCTGTTGAACCTCGGCTATAAGGTTTCCGGATCGGATCTGAGCAGTTCTGCAATTACTGAAAAGTTACGAAGTCTCGGTGGCATAATCTTCAAGGGACATAAAAGTGAATGGATAGATGGTGCAGATGTGATTGTCACCTCATCGGCTATTTCTACCACTAATCCTGAGGTTCAGGAAGCACGGGAAAAACATATTCCTGTTATTATGCGGGCGGAGATGCTGGCAGAACTGATGCGCCTGAAAAAATATGGCATTGCCATTGCCGGCAGTCATGGTAAAACATCAACAACTGCCATGGTCGGATGGATGCTGACAAATGGAGGCCTGGATCCGACTATTGTGATAGGGGGCAAGGTTGATGCACTCGGGGGGAATGCAAAACTCGGGGAAGGTGAGTTCCTGGTTGCTGAAGCCGATGAAAGTGATGGCTCCTTTCTTAAGTTGTCTCCGGTATTGGAAGTAGTGACCAATATTGACCTTGAGCATCTGGATCACTATCGTGATCTGGATCATATTAAAGCAACATTTCTCGAGTTTATTGAT
>JAUVON010000222.1 GCA_030599175.1 Desulfobulbaceae bacterium
GCTTGGGCTTAACATGTTTCTTAAAGGCAAACTGAAACTTACACCACATTCAATAAAAGGAAAATCTGATATCAAGCAGATTTTTTCCGGCAAGGGAAAGGAGTATGACAGATGAAACTCTCATATTATCCCGGCTGTTCTCTTGAAGGAACGGCGCTTGATTATGATCAGTCAGTAAGGGAACTCTGCGTACATTTGGGCGTTGAACTGGTTGATATTCCGGACTGGAACTGCTGTGGTGCGTCGTCCGCCCATATGACCGATCATGAGGTGGGAATACGGCTACCTCTGCGGAATCTGTTGCAGGTCGCGGGTTCAGGGCATGATATTCTGGTGCCCTGTGCCGCATGTTTTCAACGATTGCGGGCAGCCGACAAGGAAATGCGAGCCAATCCGGTACACTGGGATATAGTTGATTCTATACCTGAGTTCGAGATAGTTCATATCAGCACATTTCTGGCCAGACCTGAGATCCTGGAGAAGATAGGGGAGAAGGTGACTCAGCCGCTGTCCAAGCTTCCCATAGCCTGCTACTATGGCTGCCTTTCACTCCGTCATCCCCATATTACCGGTGCCCCTGACCACGAGATGCCTGTCAATCTTGAACGCATCGTCGAGGCTCTTGGTGCAAAACCGGTTAACTGGTCACACCGCACAGAGTGTTGTTCCGGCAGTCTGACTATGGCCAGACCTGATATTGCAAGAAAACTGGTTGGTGATATCGCAGTTGCAGCCAAAAGAGCCGGAGCAACGGCCATGGTAACAGATTGTCCCATGTGCCAGGCTAATGTGGAGAGCCGGCAGTTGGATCTTGGGGGGGAGGATGATCTTCCTGTCTTTTTTGCAACGGAGCTGATTATGGCGGCAATAGAGGGCAAATATCCCAAGAAACAGCAGAAGGTACACCTTGTTTCACCGGATGTTGTCACTCAACATTTTGATTCCACGCCTACGGAGGATTCGGTATGACAACTATTATGGAAACTCCTGCAAAAAGTGCAGCGCAACCAACAGGTTCTGTAATGGTTATCGGCGGCGGGATAAGTGGTATGCAGTCAGCTCTGGATCTTGCCAATTCGGGAATCAAGGTATATTTGGTGGAAAGTTCGCCAGCTATTGGCGGGAAGATGGCTCAGCTGGATAAGACATTCCCTACAAATGACTGCTCCATGTGCATTGTTTCGCCAAAACTTGTGGAAGTGGGCCGCCATAAGAATATTGAACTCTTTACACATAGTGATGTAAAAAGCCTCGAAGGAGAGGCCGGTAATTTTACCGCAACCGTGGTCAGCCATGCCCGATATGTAGATGTTGACAGCTGCACTGGCTGTGGGTTGTGTGAACTGGTCTGCCCGGTGACATATAAATCGTATTTTCCGGAACCTCCTGCTGAGGGAGAGAAAAAGAAAAAACTGCGTGCTAAAGAGAAAAACAGCATCAGGGGGAGTGGAACGGTTGTCCCTTCGTCATCAAACAAGTGGACCTTTGCAGTTGAAGAAGAGGATTGTTCCGCCTGCGGCCTCTGTTTTCGTGCCTGTCTGCAGGATGCCATTGTCTGGAAGAAAAAAGAGAAGGCCGTTATTGACGAAGATAAATGTACCGGTTGCGGGGCATGTTTTGTGGCCTGTCCTGAAAAATTTTCTGCGATAAAGGTAACTGATGCACCTGATTTCTCAAAAAGTATTGGGGCGGCAGTACATGAGCGCTCTCTGGCTATTCGCAAAGAACTGGACGATGGGCAGGACAATGACTGCATCCGTTGCGGCCTTTGTGTGATCACCTGTGACAAGGTGATGAAAATTGGTGCCTTGAAAATGGTGGAAGAGGGAATCGAGGCGGGAGTTGATATATGCCAGGTTTGTGGTGGCTGTGTCTCAGTCTGTCCCGTTGGCTTTCTCGATATCGATAGCGTCAGTAACCGAACGCCCAGGCCACTTCTGAATACCTTCAATGAAAACCTGAACAGCAGAAAGCCTGTAAACATCCATTATCCACAGGCTGTTCCCCGTGTGCCGACCATTGACGAAGAGAGTTGTGTTAAATTAAACAGTGGTGCCTGCGGAACCTGTCAATCAATCTGTGGAGTGGGTGCCATCCATTACACTCACGTGGAGACCGAAAAAGAGATTAAAATAGGTTCGGTCATCTTTTCCCCAGGTATAGAGGTATTTGATGCAGAGACAAGGGGTGAGTTCGGCTACGGCCTCTATAAAAATGTCGTCACCTCTATTGAGTTTGAACGATTTCTTTCCGCCTCCGGACCGACCACCGGAACTGTGATCAGGCCGGGGGATGGGACCCATCCGAAAAAAATTGCCTGGATTCAGTGTGTAGGATCCAGAGATCACTCCTGTGACAGGGATTATTGCTCCTCGGTCTGCTGCATGTATGCAACGAAAGAGGCTTTTATTGCCCGGGAGCACGATTCATCCATAGAACCGACCATCTTCTATATAGATATGCGTTCATTCGGCAAAAACTTTGATGACTATATCGCTCGTGTACAGGACAGCAATGTTCGTTTTGTGCGGGCCATGGTCAGTAGAGTCTTTGAAGACCCTCAAACCGGTGATCTGGAGTTGAGATACGTTGATGAGTCAGGTCAGAGACAATCCGAGATATTTGATATGGTTGTACTCTCTGTCGGGTTGCAGGTCTCTGAATCAACAAAAAAACTTGCTGCACAACTGGAGATCGAAGTAGATCGATACGGCTTTGCGGTAACTGATCATTTTAGTCCACTGGCCACTTCTCGACCGGGAGTATTTGTCGGTGGGGCTATAAACGGTCCAAAGGATATTCCTGAAACGGTGGTTGAGGCATCGGCTGCGGCCGAGGCTGCATCTGCCGGTCTGGCTGAAGCCAGAAACAGTCTGGTAACTGCTGAAAAGCTCCCTGATGAAAGGGAGATTGGCGAGGATGAGGAACTTCGAATAGGGGTTTTTATCTGTCACTGCGGCACAAACATCGCCTCGGTGGTTGATGTTGACGCCGTTATGGAATACGCAAAGACGCTGCCCGGAGTGGTATATACGGATAAACCTCTTTATACCTGTTCTCAAGATTCCCAGGAACGGATGAAAGACATTATTAAAGAGCATCGACTGAACAGGATTGTCACCTCCGCCTGTTCACCGTCTACCCATGAACCACTCTTTATGTCTACGCTTCAGGAGTCTGGAATTAATAAGTATTTCTTTGAAATGGCCAATATCCGTGATCAGTGCAGCTGGGTGCATCCTACCGAACCGGAACTTGCCACGGAAAAGGCTAAACGTCTGACCCGGATGGGTGTGGCTAATGCAGCGGCAGCTGAACCACTGCAGGAGCTGGAGTTTGATGTTGATGCCCGTATCCTGATAGTTGGTGGTGGTATCTCAGGCATGACGGCTGCACTGGAAGTCGCTCGCCAGGGTTATGGCGTCTGGCTTGTGGAGAGGGAGCCTGAATTGGGAGGTCAGCTTCTCAAGCTCAAGCGTACTGTCGATGGGCAGGTTTTTGATGAATACTTGCAAGATTTGAAAAAAAAGCTTCTTGCTGATGACCGGATTAAGATTTTCACCTCCAGCGAGGTTGTGGAACAGTCAGGTTTTGTCGGCTCATTTGAAACAGAAATTATGACTCCGTCCGGTGGTACAAGAATCCTGCAGCATGGAGCGATACTTGTGGCAACGGGAGCCGAAGAGGCTCGCCCTGAATTGTATGGTCTGGGGACGGTTGATACAGTTATGACCCAGACCGACTTCGAGTCGACTCTTGAAAACAGCAATGAAGAAGATTGGCATCACGCAAGAGTGGTGATGCTGCAGTGCGCCGGTTCCAGGGACAAGGAGTATCTGCCTTACTGTTCGCGGGTCTGCTGTAATCAGGCTGTTAAAAACGGACTGCGTTTTAAGAAGATGTATCCGGAAGCACGGGTTGATGTTCTCTATCGTGATATGCGATGCTATGGGTTGGGGGAAATTGAATATCGTCGGGCCCGTATGGCGGGGATAAATTTTATCCGCTACGACCCTGAGACTAATCAGCCCGCGATAACTGCTGAGGAGAGCGGGATCGAGGTTACGGTGACCGATCCTTCAATCAGGTTGCCTGTAAAGATCAGAGCCGATTATCTTGTGCTCTCAACCGGCATGAAGCCAAGAGATGCGGAAGAACTGGCATCGATGCTGAGAGTACCTCGAAGTGAAGATGGATTTTTTATTGAGGCCCATGCCAAACTGCGACCGGTTGACCTGCCCAGTGAGGGACTTTTTATGGCCGGAACGGTCCATGGACCGAAGAGTTCCGGGGAGGCAATTGCCCAGGCCCAGGCAGCAGTAGCAAGAGCGACAACCATTCTTTCCCAGACAAGTTTGAAAATGTCAGGGGTGATATCAAAGGTTGATCCTACAAATTGTGCAGTCTGTCTTACATGTGTGCGAGCCTGTCCATATGGAGTGCCCTTTATCAACGATGAGCATAGCGCGGAGATAAATCCTGCTCTTTGTCAGGGTTGTGGTATCTGCGTGGCTGAGTGTCCGGCAAAGACAATTTTCATGGGGCGTTTTGAAGACAGAAATATCACAGCCAAGATAGAGTCGTACTGTGAATAACGAGGTTAGAATCAGTAGTGTCTGGTTAGAGAATTGCAAAGCATCGAAAACGGATTCATGGGAAACTTTTGTCCGCTTTTAACAGTAGATTTCTTGATTTTTAAATATTTTTCACATCCAATTTGTATCATGCGAGTTCCTCGCAAGGCCTGATACAAATCAAATGTGAAAATATTAAGAAAATACTACGAAATTTACTGGATGACGCTCCCAAAAGTTACCCATGAATCCTCCTGCAGGATCTAAACCGGACAATACTGGGTTAGAATAATGTTTAATATATCGGAAAGGAGTAATGATGAGTGATTTTTCAGCCAATGTCATCGTTTTTGCCTGTCGTCATTGAGCGTATTCCGCAGCGGACCTGGCAGGTTCGGAGAGGCGATCCTATCCCCCGGCGATCAGTATAATTATGTTGCCGTGTACCGGCAGGATAGATGAAGCGTTGTTGTTGAAAGCATTTGAAAACGGTGCAGATGGTGTAATGGTGGTTGGCTGTCTGGAGGGGGATTGCCATTATGTGAATGGCAAC
>JAUVON010000241.1 GCA_030599175.1 Desulfobulbaceae bacterium
TCCCCTCTTTTTCCAGAAGAATTTTCAGGAAGTCTCTCATGCTGCGTTCATCATCAACTACGAGTATTGATGCCATAACTGCCCGGTTCGAGTTTAAATAGAGAAAAATGGATCCCAGGAGGCTGTCCGAGAAAAAATGATTCTTCTCGGACAGCCTATTAGGAGAAATAGTGAAGAGCTGGCCGTACTATTTCGCTCCGGTCTGTATTTGCTTGAGTTTATAATAAATTGGGGCAAGAGACAAGGAATGAAGGAGAAAAGAGGGAGAAAAAAGGGTGGGGTTGCCTTGGAGGGGGGCAGGAGGGGATTATCCCCTCCTGTAAAAATGATGATTCACCTGGCGGTTATCAGGCAAATTCTACAGCCAAACCTCTGGCAGATGAGGTAAAGAGTTGCTCTGCAGATACGATATCTTTTTCCTTTGTCTCCCCTGAACTGTTTTCTTGAATATCCTGAAGGAGAACAGCGTCGTGGATGATTTTTGATTCAACGGATGAAGGCTCTGCACTTTTTTCGTGTTGGACAAGTAATTCACATACTTCACTTATCATTGTCTCATCGGCCGATAAATTTTTAAGAATAGCTTCAGCCGTTGAGATCCCGATTCCGTTAAGGTATGCCGCGCAGAGAATTGCAGCCAGGTTTAGGTTTCCACCCTCGGATTTACCTATACTTTCGGCATGCCGCGCAATTTTCATAGCTCGACTTATACGTTTGAAATCAGTCTTATAGTGTCGTTTCATTTGTACCGCAACCTTATCTTTGAGCAAGCTATCCTGTACCCCTTGAAACTCTTCGGGTAGTGTTCCGAGACATTGCTCAGCAAATTGACAATATGCGGCACAGCCAAAATCCATTTTGGGGTTTACAAAACGATGGTCGCAGTGAGGGCATTTTCTACTGGTGTCATCCTTGTAGAATTCAACTGACTTACCACATTTTGGACAGTCAACATTAAATATCGCAGTATCTGTCCAGTATTGCATGTCCTGCCCCGGGCATTTCATGGAAATTCCCCCTTATTTTATAATCTGTTTTTATTTCTTCAGTACACAGTAATGATGAACTCAATAGAAGTATACTCTTCGAGTGAATGCTGATCCTTGATATAGGTCAAAAAGGGAAAATCTTTATAAGAAGAGACAGGTTCTAAAGGAGGGAGGTCACAAGGCCATAAAGGGTGACAGCTGGAAAAACAACAGGAAGAATAATTCTTCCCGTTGCAATCTTTTTTGAATTATGCAGGACAGTGTGCATCCATCAGCTTCTCAACCGCAAGAACTGACGAGGAAGAATCCGGTAGATCCAGAAGTGATTTTCTTTCCATATCGAATTCAAGCAGTGCGGGATCATCGGGAATGGTACCAACGATTGGTACACCAATTTCTTTAACCTCATTTAAAAAGGCTTCACTCAGTTTTTTCGGGGCACGGGTTACTACAATACCAAGCTCTTTTACATCAAGGTTCAAGCCTTCAAGCATACCATGAATTCTACGCAGCGCCCTTAACCCTCGGAGAGAATAGTCGGTTACCAGGAAAAGAATATCAACCTTGCCGCTTGTACGTCTGCTCAAATGCTCCATGCCGGCTTCGTTATCGACCACCATGTATTTGTAATGAGCGCCGAGTTTTTCGGTAAATTTATTGAGGATATTGTTGACCATACAATAGCATCCCTGTCCCTCCTGTCTGCCCATCACCAGGAGGTCAAAATCCGGTTTTTCGATAAGAGCCTGTTCCACAAGTGTTTCTAGATAGTTGATTTTGTCCATTCCGGAAGGAATGCCCTGGGGATCTTTCATATAGTTTTCTCGGATATCGCCAATGGTACTGGGGACTTCAAGTCCCATTGTTTCTCCAAGATTACTGTTTGGGTCAGCATCAACTGCGAGTATTGGTCCTTTATTTGACGCTGCCATATTTCGAATGACGAGGGTCGCGACAGTAGTTTTACCGACACCGCCTTTTCCGGCAAATGCAATAACTTTGCTCATAAATTTCTCCGAATGCTGTTCATTTATGGGGAATAATCTTCAAGTTCATGAACAGTAAGCATCCTCAGGAGAATGGAAAGAAAAAACCACCTCATCCTACACAAAGTTGAGGTGGTTTTGTAGTCGACGTACAACAGGCGAACAATTTTTTATGCAGCTACCTTTTTCTTCTTTCGTCTCTTTTTCTCTTCAACAGGAGGGCCAAGCAGTGATTTAAGGCGTTCAATATCAGCAGGTTCAATAGTGCTGTTCTGCTCAATTCCCAGTATTTTCTCATCTATACCAAGACAGAGGCCCAGTAGCTGGGGATAGAGAAGAACCGGAAGGAGTTTACTGTTTTTGTCGTCCTCAATCAAATTCTTCTGGGTGGTATCAAACTGAAGATGACAGTAGGAGCATATAGGAGTGATATACTCGGCCCCGGCATCGAGTGCGCCGTTGAGCTTGTCTTTCAGCAGCATATGAGAGAGTTCGTCGTTTATACCTGCCAGTGCTGCCCCGCAACATTCAAGCCTTCCCTGCCAGTCAAGGCTGGTGGCTCCTGCCGTCTGCATGAGTTCTTCTGTTATGGCAGGGACAAACGAGTCATCAAATCTGGTTATTTCACGTGGGCGGAGTATATGACATCCGTGGATTACAGAGATCTTAAGGTCTTTAAATTTATTTACCAGTTTAGACTTGATCGTCTCTGTACCAACATCCTCGTGCAATACTGTCAAGTAGTGTTTTACCTGTACTGTGCCTTTGTATTCCAGGTTCTCGTTTGCCAGGACAGCATTAAGTTCGTCCTTAAGCTCTTTATCGTTGTCCAGCACATGACGGGCTTTTTGAAGGCTGGCAAAACAGCAATTACAGATGACCAGTATATCAAGGCCTGCTCTCTCTGCGATAGCCATGTTTCTGACAGACGGCAGGATGTAGGCTTTTTCGTCAATATTGCGAACAGGATAACCGCAGCAATTGAATTCAGGTATTACTTGCAGTTCGACACCGAATTTATTGAAAACCGCCTCTGTTGCATTAGCGTATTGCTCTATGCGGATAGGGATATTACACCCTTGAAAAAATGCGTATTTCATGCGTTAGCTCCTGCCTCTATTTTATTAAGGGCATCATTTTTCAAACTATAGAAAATATCACATAACTCAACTTCATTAGGGCAGTGTTCCTGACACAGATAACAGGTAGAACAGCTCCAGATCATTTTGGAACCCATGGCAAGTTCTGTATTGCCGATTCCCAGACTGAACATAATTTGATGAGGGAGCAAGCCAAGTGATTCGGCAGGATTTTCGAAACTGCGAACAACAGGACAGATATTTGTACAGCGTTGACAGGAGAAACAACCTTTGAAACTGTTATTATCTACACCCTGTTTTTTCGAGAGAGCCATCGGTAGACTGACATCCGAGAGCTGTTTAAAGCTTTTCTTGAAAAGGTCAGTAACTTTTTTAAGTGCCTTAAGATGGTCTCCGGCAAAATTCTGAGCAAGCGCCAGAGGAAAAGAAAAGTGACTCAGCATCGAGGTTTCGGGAATGCCCTTCTCAAGAAGACTGTATCTTGCGGTGACAAATATATCTTTAAGGTTAATTCCAGACGGGCACACGCTTGTACACCGGTCACAGCTTGTACAGACATAGAGCCCTTCTTGCAGACGTTTCAGGTCGGCTTCATCGGTTACCTTGCCTGCAGCAAAATCTTTCAGGTACTGAACCTTTTCAGAGGGCAGAATAAAATCATTCTGGAAAGATTCAAAAAACATGTTTGAAGAGCATTCAAGAGAGCAGGAGCCGCAATGAGTGCAGGCGGACAACCCTATCATCTGATGGGTAAGCTGGTTTGCAGGTGCTTCTTTATCGTCTTCTCCCATAGCCCCTTTGATGAGGAGGCTGACGGGGGCTGACACCATGTGAAACATTTTACTGAACGGCAGCCAGGCGAGAAAAGAAAAACATGCAACTATATGCAGAAACCAGAACAGGTTTACTGCAGTGGCATCTCCAAATATTGCAGATACAGGGCGGGTTACACCTTTTATGGCAAAACTGGCAAAGGCGGAGCTGTTTGGGGCATGGCATTCTATACAGCTTTCGCCGTTGACCTCCATCCCTGAAGCAACTAGTTCACTCGGTTGCGGTTTTGTTACATGGGGAGAAACCAGACCATTCTCCTGTACCCAGTATGCCTCAAGAGCTTTTTCCTCCTCTTCATCAAAGGAGCCGTACTCCTCAATCATGTTCTGGTATGTGGTATAAGAAGATATCTTGGAACCTTCCAGCAGCATGCCGGAGAAGATGATTACTGCAATAAAAACCAGTGCCGCCCAGTCAGCGGGGTTGGTTTTTAATCTTTGCGGTTTAAGGGTAATTCTTCTGAATACAGCAATACCCAGCCCTGCAAGAACCATCACCCCGAACAGATTTCGTAAAAAGAGGTAGGGGTTGAGGGTGGGCTCGTAATCGCTGAAAAAGTTTGCAGTGACGACGGAATCCAGGGCATGCATAAGAAAAAGCATGATGAATCCGAAAAAGATAAGGGTGTGGGCAGTCCAGCGGAGGTAGCTTTTATCAAATATTCGCTTCTGGAAGAGCAGGTCGACAAAAAAGGATTTAACAATAAGAACAGCTTTGGAACTGAATAAAGCTGCCAGAACAGCCCCAGCTGCAGTTGAAAATCTCTGTCCGGCAGTTGCCGGTGCCGGGGATGATTGTAATCCTTGAGAAAACCAGATTGAAAAACGAAAAAATAAACCAACAAGGCAGATAATAACAGCCAAACCTAACAGTATATTGATAGTCATAATTTAATCTTTATACCCTCAGTTCCTTTTCCAAACAGTGGAATAA
>JAUVON010000119.1 GCA_030599175.1 Desulfobulbaceae bacterium
TGTTTCAAGGGTGCTTATCTCTTGTTTTTTATTGCAGAAGTTTTGGAGTAAGGCATTGATATGGATTGTTGGAATAGAGCACTTGGTGTGCATGTGTGGAAGTTATTTTAGGGGCGATAGATATAAATGGTAAAAAAAATAATATTTGGTTCTGTTCTTTTTGCAAGTGCTGCTGCATTTTCATTGCTCTCTACTGCTGATGTATATTGTACTGAGAGTGTAACTGCCAAGGAAAATCTGGAACAGTTAATCAAAACAAATGAGTGCAGAGGATGTGATCTCGCAGGGGTGAATTTGAATAGAGTTGATCTTTCCGATGCTGATCTTGAAGGGGCCGACCTTTCAAACGCAAAAATGTCTCTAGCTAATCTATCACGGGCAAATTTGCAAAATGCAAATTTGCGTGGTGTTGTTTTTGGAGGTACAGATCTAAGCGATGCGGATTTGCGTGGGGCTGATCTGCGTGGTACTTCACTGGACGGTGCATTTATAGGTGGAGCTTTACTCGATGGTGTCTTTATTACTACTCAACCTTATGAGGATATAGACGCTGCAGAGATTAAAAGAGAGGTTTACATTGCTGATCCGTCTAAACCTAAGGAGAAGCCGAAAGCGAAAGAGGTAGTAGTTGCTCCAAGACGGGTCTTTGAGGAACCACCACCGGCCATAATTGTAGAAGAACCTCAAAAGGAAGTTAAAAAAACGAAGAGTGATGCACCAATTAAGTTGAGCTCAAATGAAACCGAATTAAAGGAGATTTACCCCCAGGCTCCTGCAATTAAAAAACCCACTTACGTGCAAAAGGCAGTAGTCGAAGAGAAAATTGAACCGGTGCTTCCAGAGAAAAAGATAGTTGAAGAAAACGAAACAATCAAAAAACCGGAAAAAATTGCTTCTGCACCGATAGCTCCAAAAGCCAAAATGGATGAAGTGGCTAAAGAGGATGAAATTGTTAAGGAAAATGAAGTTGCTGAGGAAGCCCCGGCAGCTCCAGCAGCCAAAGTGGAAGAAGTGGCTAAAGTAACTCCGGCAGTCTCCACGGTTCCGGTTGAGGCGGAGCCAGAAAAAATCAGTGAAGTTCAAGATCTTGTTACCGACAAAGATGGATCCATTGGTACTATAGGGGAAAAAAATCAGGATTTAGCTGCTGAGAAAAAGAAGAGAGATAACCTGGCCAGGCTGTTTGACACAAACAAGTGTTATGGTTGTGATCTGTCCGGATTGGATTTGTCAAAGAAAAATCTTGATGGTGCGGATCTTGAGAAAGCTGATTTAACTGATTGTAATCTTGAAAAAGTCGACCTGGAAGAAGCAAATCTAAAGGGAACTCTCCTGGTTAATGCCAATTTACGGGGAGCCAATCTTGAAGAAGCCGACTTATATAGAGCAGATCTGACCGGAGCAGACCTCACCGGGGCTAATATAAAAAAGGCCCTCTTCGATAATGCAAAAATTTCCGGTGCAGTGGGTGTAAATACGGAAGCGTTTTTACTGAACGAGTAATGGCAAAAGGGGCTGTGAGCGAACGTGAAGGTTCGCTCAACGGTTTTTATTTGTCACCGTTACCAGCTTTGCTGATATCTGAAAGAGTAAGATCATACGTTAGATGATGTCCGGCCAGCGGGTGGTTGTAATCGACAGTGATTTTGGAATTATCGACCTCAATAACCGTAGCAGGAATTTGTTGTTCAACGCCTTCCTTTTCAACCTTAAGAGAGAGAACCATCCCGGGTTTAGGTTTGATATTTTTCACCATCTCATCACTGTCAATAGTTTGTACGAGTTCTTTTTGTCTTGCGCCAAAACCTTCCTCAGGGGGAACCCTAATCCTGCGATTATCACCAACCTTCATCTCCATTATGGCCTGCTCCAGAGTTGGTGGAATGTCGCTGTTACCTATCCTGGCCATAAGCGGTTCTTCTTTTTCCACTATTTGAAAGGATTCACCGTTGTCCAGTTTGCCTGTATAGAATAATGAAACAGTGTCATTTTTTTTCGGGTATGACATAGTTGTATGCCTCGTTGAAATTATGTGAGAAAGATCGTGTTTTTTATCACGCCATCAGGTTACGACACCATCAGGAGCTTATCTGAGAATAAGCATTTTTTCTAAAATCGAGGTTTTTCATAAAAATAAGCACAGTCATATAAGTCATATCTCGGAGTCTCGTGCCTCGCTTACCGGAGCATTATTTTTTTGAAAATAACGAATAGTTTGGGCAAAATGCATTCTCGGACAGGCTCCTAGGTGTGCCATACTATATATAGGGACAAATTTTATGCAAGATACTGATTTCAAAAACTGTAAAAGGCGCTGGAGCAACTTGACAAAGCAGAGTTAGCTGTCTAGTTTACACCTCTTTCGAGTTTAGAGCCATTTTTCGATGGCAAAGGATTAGAAGAATGATATCACTTAATTTCAGTAAGTCCCCCGATGCTCTTTTGCCTGCTATTGTTCAGGATTATAAGAGCGGAGATGTACTTATGCTTGCCTATATAAATAAACTGGCATGGGAAAAAACCCTGGAAACAGGAAAAGCTCATTATTGGAGCCGCTCGAGGAACACACTGTGGCTCAAAGGAGAGTCCTCCGGGCATATACAGATAATTCATCAGATTCTGGTAGATTGCGATGAAGATACTGTAGTGTATAAGGTTGAACAGCTTGGAAATGCAGCCTGTCATACCGGTCATAGAACCTGTTTTTTCAGGCGTGTAGATAATGGTGAGCTTGTGGTTGAAGGAGAAAAAGTTTTTGATCCGGCTGTAGTGTATGGTCAAAAATGAGTTTGAGCAATTGAAGTTTGAGCAATTGAATATGAACGGAACGGAGCACAATCAATGAATCAGTTAAAACTTGGGTTGCCCAAAGGAAGTCTGGAAAAAGCCACCATAGAATTGTTCGAAAAGGCAGGGTGGCTGATTAAACCCGCTGCAAGAAATTATTTTCCTGAAATTGATGATTCTGAGCTGGATTGTTCCATATGCCGACCCCAGGAGATGTCACGGTACGTGGAAGATGGAATGCTTGATGCTGGAATAACGGGAAAAGACTGGACCATGGAAAATGAGTCCGACACTGTGCTTGTTTGTGATCTGGTCTACTCCAAGGTGAGCAGGCGACCTACAAGATGGATTGTTGCAGTAGCCGGTGATTCGGATATTGAGACCATAGAGGATCTCGAAGGAAAGAAAATCTCAACAGAACTGGTAAATGTAACAAGACAATTTTTTGATAAAAAGGGTATTAACGTTGATATTGAATTTTCCTGGGGAGCAACTGAAGCCAAGGTTGTTTCAGGTCTGGCTGATGCAATTGTTGAAGTTACTGAAACTGAGAGTACTATTCGTGCCCATGGTCTGAAGATTATTTATGAACTGATGGAATCCAACACCCAGTTTATTGCCAGCAGGGAGGCATGGAATGATCCCTGGAAGCGTGAAAAAATTGAGAATATCGCTCTTCTTCTGCAGGGGGCACTCAAGGCGGATCGAATAGTTGGGTTGAAGATGAATGTTGCAAATGAAAAACTTGAGGAAATTGTCGGAATTCTCCCAAGTATCAATGCGCCGACTGTGGCCCCTTTATACAATCAGGACTGGTGTTCTGTTGAAACTGTGGTATCAGAGGATATCGTCAGAGACCTTATTCCAAAGTTAAAGAAGAGCGGGGCTGAGGGTATTATTGAGTATGCCCTGAACAAAGTCATCTAATGGCGTTGTAAAAAGTCTTCATCTGCTTCGTTGCTGCAAAATTTTAATCATTTCCAACAAGATATAAAAATGGATTTTTCTAAAGTAGAATTTCTCCTCAGTGTCCACAGTCTGAAGCAGCTTCCGCCTGCCACTCTGCCTGAGGTTGCCTTTGCCGGGCGGTCAAATGTAGGAAAATCCAGCCTTATTAATCGTATGATTGGCCGGAAGAAAATGGTGAAAGTAAGTGGCAGGCCGGGCAAGACCCAGGGGCTTAATTATTTTCAGGTTGGGGATGACTTTTTCCTGGTTGATCTGCCAGGCTATGGTTTTGCAAAAGTTTCCAGATCCATGCAGGATAGCTGGCAAGCATTGATTTCAACCTATCTCGAGACCCGGGAAACGCTTAAATGTGTTGTTGTGATTATTGATATCAGGCATGAACCGAAGGCTATGGACACCCAGCTCATTCAATGGCTGCGTGAACAGTCCATTTCCGTTCTCCCGGTATATACCAAAATCGATAAACTCTCCGGCAGCAAGAGGCAGAAAAATGCCAGACTTCTTGATGCAGGGCATACCATCAACGCCGCTGAAAGAGTTCTCTTCTCGGCAAAAACAGGGCAGGGCAGGGACGAATTGGTCTCCTTGCTTACACGATTCCTCTCTGACTGACACTCTATTCTTGATGGCGTTGTAAAAGTCCGATCTCATGCGCTGTAAATATTTTCCTAAGTTTCAACATACTTTCATATTTCCTGCAGGCCTTTCTCCGCTTATCTTTTGGTTGTTTATTCACGCCGGATACAACGCATTTGTTTTTTTTTAGAAGAGTAACTGATATGATAGAGATGGAAATAATGGCTTTCAGTGCCTTACTCCAGAACTTCTGCAATAAAAAACAAGAGATAAGCACCCTTAAAAATCAGGGTATAAACTCCGACTTCGAATCGAGGCGGGTCGTTTAAAATAATAAGGTTTTATATAATTTAATGGCATTTATCCAAGCAATCTAAAATTACGATTTATTCGGGTTAGAATATCAACAGCATTTGAGAAGAGGGGAGAATGGAGGAACTGTCAAAACCGCAAAAGGCCCGGATCGCCATCCGTACGTTTAAAATTCACGCTGATTCTCTAACCTTGCAGGGGGCCTATAAACCTTCCGGCAAGGCTGGAGAAAAACTTGCAGAGGCACTTCGATCACTCAGTCCTGAAATCTATGGGTCAATGACCGATAACAGGATAGTTGAACTGAAAGGTCTGGAATATGTTATCGACAGAATGCCGAAAGGCATCGAAAAATGTACTCGACTGATTCTTACCGCCCAGGAGGATTTTAACCAGACATCCTTTGAAAAAATTATTCCTCTAAAGAGGAGAAGGGTCTCATATGCGGTTTCAAAAAGGGAAATGTGCTTTGTCATAACACGGGGTACAAGCGAAATTTACGATTTTTTGACCCATATCACCTTTCTTAATATTGAAGCACAAAAGATATATCGGCAGGCGTTCAACAGGGTTGATGACATGAGTCCTGAGTGGGCCGAGCTTGAGAGGGTCGTCGCGACGGAAAAAGAAGTTGCAGGGGAGGAGTTGGATCAGGCTATCTGGAATCTGTCTATTATTTTAGGAAGGACTTACAAAGAAACTAGAGACAGCTATGAATCGTTTGAAGAAAATAGACTGGAGAGTGTCTCCAACAATGGCCTGTTCTCAATTATATACAACATCGGGATGCGAATCAGAGGAGAACAGGAAGGTGTTCAAAATTTATTGACAATATATTTTACCCCTTCCCTGCACGAGATGATAGGGCATCATAAATATGCATCTCTCTGGGCAGTTTCCCTGAAAAAGAAGATCTGCGATTTAGGTCTTCAGGATCGGCCTGTTCATGTGATAAGTGCAAATATGCACTCCATGAGGAATTTACTTTATGGTGCAGGTGCTTTGATGGCAGTGGGTGATGCCGTACCAGATGACCTCTATGATATGGTGAAGTGTATAAAAGATAAGGAAAGTCTGGTGGTTGACTATGCCCGGAAACATGGCTGTTTTTTTTATGATGATAAGACCGGCTCAAGTATCGATGTGAATATTATTGATCTTTCATGTCTTGATGAACAAAAAAATCATCCTGCTTTGCCTCTCTCTTTTAATAAACTACAGGAAATACAACCAGTACTTGTGGTGATGGACTATGCCTTTGGCACCCAGGCTTTCGAAATTATGGATGAGTTGCTCAGCCCGTATCGTGACGGGAAACAGCAGATAAATCTTAATATTCAATCAATTTCAATCATGGGAAAGGCAGGTATTTTACCCGGTAAAAAAGGTGATATTATGCTGGCTTCCGCGTATGTTTTGGAAGGCACCCCGCATAACTATATTGTTAACAACGATTTTGATGAAAAGGATTTTGATAACGGTGTGAAAGTGTATCGTGGCCCTATGGTGACGGTTCTCGGAACTTCGCTGCAAAATCGTGATATGCTGAATCGCTTTCATTCTTCAAGCTGGAAAGCGATTGGGCTGGAGATGGAGGGGGGACATTACCAGCGGGCAATCAGCGGTGCAATCATCCAGGAACATATACGGCCGGATATGAAAATCAGATATGCTTATTATGCCTCGGATAATCCTCTCACCAGCGGCCAAACACTTGCTTCAGGGCCTATGGGAGAAGACGGTATTGTTCCCACCTATATGATATCTAAAATAATTCTGCAAAAAATAGTCAACTGCGATTGTAATGATCAGGGATAAGCACAGTAGAAAAAGAGATTTCTTTTACAATCTGTCGCCATGGATTCTGGCGGCTGCCTGCGTGCTGTTACTTTTTGTGCTGACCCTTTTTACCGTCAATAATTATCAGCGTGAAAAAAAATTGATGGTTGAAGCACTTATCCAGAAAGGTGGTACAATAATTCGGTTTATCAGCAGTTCCAGCCGGGAATCCATGCGTGCAAATTTTCGAGGATCCCAAACTCCGTTGCCGTGGGAGGATCATGTCAAAATTGCAATGGAGCAGGCTGTTGAACAGCCTGGAGTTGACTATGTTGTCCTGGTCGATTTGCATGACAGGGTAATTGCAGATGCAGGGGATGGGGAGGGCGAAGAAAACCTTAATGTTTCAACTCGCTCTTTTCTCTCTTCCTTAAAAACTCATGATGCAAGAGGCTTTATTTCAAGGGATATCAAAGATCAAAAGGGACGAAAAAGATATTTTCAAGTAGCTGCACCCTTTAAACCCATCGGTGTTCCAGGGCGGTTCCCTGGAATGGGGGGTAGATCCGGCATGAACCAGAGGATGAAGCATAACTCTTTGCATCAGTCGATTTTTGAGGGTTTTAAAAGAGAAATGGATCGGTTAAGCGGGATGCAGCCGATTCTGATTGTACAACTGAACTCCGAAGAGTTCAGCTCTCCTATCAGAAGGCAGATACTGCAGATGGTAATTCTACTGCTGGTTTTTGGTCTGGTTGCTGTAGGTGGGCTTTTATCACTGCTGACCCTGCGGGGGTTAAAAGGTTCCCGCCTTCGCCTTGGAAAAATTGAAAAGGAGCTGCAGAGAAGTGAGCGTCTGGCTGCTCTTGGCAAGATGGCTGCAGGAGTAGCCCATGAGCTGCGCAATCCCTTGAGTTCAATAAAAGGACTGGCACTTCTCTTAAAGTCAAAATCAAGTAACGAGGGCAGTAGTGTTGAAACGGCCGATATTCTTGTGCAGGAAGTGGAAAGGTTGAACCGCAGTATAGAGGAGTTGCTCGATTATGCAAAACCAGCTAAACTCAACAAGATAAGTTTAGATGTTAATGTTGTGGTTGAAAAAACTATTCAGCTTGTCGCTATGGACATGCAGGCTCAGGGGATCTCTCTGGATTCATATCTTACTGAAGGATTGCCTGAAATCATGATCGATGAAGATAAACTGAACCAGGTTTTTTTGAACCTGTTTCTCAATGGAATCCAGGCTATGGCCAA
>JAUVON010000423.1 GCA_030599175.1 Desulfobulbaceae bacterium
ATGGCTGAGACCCTCCTGTCGATAAAGCGGGCGGGGGCCGATATCATAATTACCTATTTTGCTAAAGACATGGCCAGATTACTGAAAGAGAACCTGTGAGGTGGAATTTTTCTTACGCTTCCAGAAAAACCAGGCTGCACACGCTACAACAGCACCCAGGGTGTCTGCTACCAGGTCAGCTACGCTGGCAAAGCGACCGGGGATAAAGGATTGATGAAATTCATCCCCGAGACCGTAGAGGATACAGACAGTCACCGTTACCAGAAAAGGCGCCAAAGTTCTGCCGTTATTTATTGCCGGTTCGAAGGTATAGAGAATCGTAGCAGCCAGCACGCCGTACACTGTCATATGTGCCACCTTATCGAATCCGGGAATAAAAGACGGTATGTGCAAACTATCCCCCGGCTGGTGGGAAAGAAGAAAAATGGCTCCCATGGCTATAAGCATGGGAGCCAGGCGGGTTTTCTTTATTTTCGATATTTTCACGGGTAAAATAACATTCCGAGCAGTCGCCTAGGGGGTGGGCAGATGAACCTGGCTTAACTGCTCTTTGGAAAACTTTTTCCTGATTCGGCGAATGGCGGCACTAATCTCCTTCGAGGGAGCATCAGTCTTCACCTGAACACTTTTGTCTGAGTATGCGGTAAGCTCCAACTGTTTTTCCCTGAAAGCGAACATATGACTCCAGTTCACCTCGATAGTTTCAGAATTTTCATCAATTGGCGGTTCAAGCGCTACTCCGTCTCTTGCCACCTGAATACAATCACAGTCGGTCATCTCAAGTACCCAGGCATCTCCTGTCCCGGTTGCGTAAAAGAAAAAGACACCGAGTTCGCTATTAGTTTCTTTTCTCTGAACAGCCTGCTCCTGAATATCCCTGACACTTTTCATCAGAGTTACTTTCAGTTTCTGCTCAGGCGACACTGCAGGCTTTATAATCTGATCCTTGCGGGCACAGCAGTGCTTATATTTTTTACCGCTGCGACATGGACACTTTTCATTTCTACCTATTTTTGCCATTTATTCCACCATCTGACATTATTGTTTTTTATCTTCAAAGTGCAAAATGTCCTACGAACATTTACTGTAACCACAATCATGACACGTTTCGCATCCCTCTTCAAAACGAAGTGTACCGCTGCATTCAGGGCATGTAGAGGAAAACCCATTTTGCGTTCCAGCCATAAAAGATTTAAACAGTTTACTTAATTGCGCCGGCAGGTCAAGCATATGTCCACTCGATCTGTCAAGCTGTTTGATAATTTCATCGGCGGGAACGTTAAAACGAAGTGCCAGAGATACCAGTCGACATGTAGTCGTCCACATGGTTGATTTGTCTTTGAGATCAACACGGTTATCAAAAGGAAATTTGGCAAAAACTTCCATAGGTTTCTCATTCTCATCAAAACAGACAATAATATATACCGATTTCTGATCCTGATCTTTTACTCTATACCGTTTGGCATCAAGGGTGTCCGGAAGGATCTGTTTTACAGGTCCATGCTCGGATACAATGGCTGTTCCATCCTGTTCTGCGGATTCTTTGGTGTTCAGCACCTGGGAGTCCCGGGATCCATCCCGGTAAACGGTCAAGCCTTTACAGCCCAGTCTGTAACCGGTCATATAGGAAAGTTTAACCTCGTCCCGGGTGGCGGTACCGGGCAGGTTGATGGTTTTTGAAATTGAAGAATCAACACCACTCTTCTGCAATAATCCCTGCATCCTGATATGATCTTCCGGGCTTATATCCTGTGCTGTACAAAATACCTCCTGCCATTCTTCGGGAATCTCTTCATGGCCCATCACTGTACCGGAGTCGGCGACCTTACTCATCAGTTCATCTGAGTAAAAGTCTTCCCTTCTGGCTATCTGTTCAAAATGTTTATTCACCATGATCAGCCTGTCCCCATCCATTACATTCTTCACCATTACAATGGAGAAATACGGCTCACAACCGGAGGCACAGTCCGCAATCATTGAGACGGTTCCGGTCGGTTGAATCGAGGTAAGGGCGGCATTTCTCCTGGGGA
>JAUVON010000410.1 GCA_030599175.1 Desulfobulbaceae bacterium
CCAGTGTGGCAGAAGGGTTCGGCATGGCCTTCCTTGAACCGTGGCTTGTTAACAGGCCCGTCTGCGGACGCGATCTGCCGGAGATAACGATGGAGTTTCGACAGGATGGAATCAAGCTACCGTTTCTTTATGAGCGGCTGGATCTGCCTGTTGAATGGCTTGGAATTGACAGGATCACTGCCAGCGCGACAACGGCACAGAAACAGCGTTTACATTCCTACGGGAGAACACCGAAAAAAAATTGTATTGACCGGGTACTTGGGGAGTGGATCCAAAATGGCTGTATCGACTTTGGGTGTCTTGATGAGAAGATGCAGGAGGATATATTACGTAGAATTGTCCATGATCCTGCATGCGCTGCTGAACTAGTTCCTGCACACCTGCCGGAGCCGATCGACAGTTCTGCAAATATCGATGTAAATCGCTCCATACTCATGAAAAAATACAGTCTGGAAAGGTATGGAGAACGCTTGATGTATATATATAAACAACTGGCGGCCAGTACTGTGGAACCTCTTTCTTCTCTCGATGGTGAGGTCCTGCTCGATCATTTCCTGGCTCCTGAACGGTTAACCCTGCTACGTGTGGATTAAGATGAACATCCGGTCTGAATGTATCGACTTGATCAAAAAACTTGTCCGCCCCCTTACCCCGGTCGCGACCGGGCATCCTGTACACCTGAAGCCTGTAGCGGTCAAGGCGGTTATCTTTGATCTCTATGGCACTCTGTTAATATCAAAAGCAGGAGATGTGGGACCTGATTCTGCTGTAGATGATGAACAGGCTTTTGTCCAGGCCCTTACAGATGGCGGATGGAACAGGGAGGATATTGCCCGGCAAGCGGCAGGCGGCATTCATTTATACCAGACTGAAATCAAAAAAGGTCATCTGGAACGGCAACAGCAAGGGAGCCTTTATCCAGAAATCAATATCCTGCAGGTGTGGCAAAGGGTTCTCAGCGCTTTACACCTTGCCCCGGAACACGAACAGAGCATCAGAAAACTCGCGGTTTCCTACGAATGTCGAACCAACCCGACCTGGCCCATGCCGGGAATGCTTGAAACTGTTGCCACCCTGAAAGACAGAGGAATGAAGCTGGGGATTATTTCCAATGCCCAGTTTTATACACCGATAATTTTCGAGGTGCTAACTGATAAATCACCGGAAGATCTTGGCTTCGACCCGGATTTAACCCTCTGGTCCTATCGAAAACTGGAGGGGAAGCCTTCTCCCGTCTTATTCGAACACCTCAATTCAACTCTTTCTCTGCAGGGCATCCCACCAGATGAGGCCCTTTATGTGGGTAATGACATGCTGAAGGATATCCTCCCGGCCACCCGGGCAGGCTGGAAAACAGCTCTTTTTGCCGGAGACAGGCGCTCTCTGCGCCTGCACGAAAACGATAAACAGACAAGTGGAATTCAGGCAGACCTGATTATCAATGATCTTCGCCAGTTACTTCAAATACAAAGGAAGTAAACCCCTCCTTTTCTGAGAAGTCGTCAAAATAATTCTTCTGGAAAAAACAGGAAAAAAAAGATAAGATTATAAAAAATAATACACTCGTAAAAACCTTAAAATTAGATAACTAAGAAAAACCTATGAGGGTTGTCATGAACAAAACCAGTCTTACTTCTGCCTTTTATCGGCTTATGCCAGCTATCCTTCTTTCCCTTTTTGTCTTAAGCGGATGCGCTGGTACTTCGAAGGAAACACGGTATGATGAAAATACAAAGACCTATTCAAATCCCCAAAATGGAGTTAAATCCACGACAGGTAGATATGAAAACACAACAGCACATTATACCGCAGGCAAGGACGAAAGATCAAAGACCTACTCAAATCCTCAGGGTGGCGTTAAGTCCACTGTTGGCCAATATGATGATGCGACGGCTCAATACACCCTGAAGCAGGGTGGATCGTCAATGCCACAATCTGAAGCTATAAAAGATAAAACCGTACGCCAATCTAAAACCACCGAATCCGTAAAGACAATGCCTACCTCAGAGGAACAGGCAACCGGTTTGCCTATGACCTTAGAGGTTACTGATGTACTCTTTGAATTTGGCAAGTGGGTCATCAAAGAACCCTTTGTCCCCGAACTTGATCGATGGGTTGAATATTTCCAAAGCAATCCATCTGTAACAGCTGAATTCTATGGCCATACCGATAGCACAGGTTCAACAGTGTATAATCAAAAGCTTTCCGAGAATCGGGCCAGGGCTGTGGTCAATTACCTGGTAGGAAAAGGAGTTAACCCCGACAGATTAACCACCAGGGGGTTCGGCGAGAGTCAGCCTGCCGCTCTAAATAACACAAAGGAAGGCCGGCA
>JAUVON010000249.1 GCA_030599175.1 Desulfobulbaceae bacterium
CAGTCACTGTGAGGATGTGCATTTTCCGTCGTCGGCGCACCGTGGGTTGCCCAGCGTGTATGTCCCAGACCAATATGGGACGGCGCTGTTAAAGCGGAATCAATTATCGCCTCAAGGTTTGACAATTTTCCCTCTGAGCGATGTTTGATTAATTTTCCATCTTCCAGATAAACTATACCTGCCGAATCGTATCCCCGATATTCCAGTCGTCTGAGGCCTTCCAGTACAACGGGAACCACCCTGCGTGGGCCGCAATATCCAACAATACCGCACATAATTTCTACCTCGATTCTTTAAATAAGCTACATAGTGTAGATCCACAACAGCAGCAAAAAATTGTACATATAGAATATCATGAATCAAACAGAATGCCAATTATTACGCAAAGGACAAGACCTCGTTTTGGACGTTATCACCACCACCTCCAGTTTTTCTCTTTCAACCACATTAAAAAGGAGGTATTATTGCCGCGTTCATACGGAGACAAACTCTTATCAATCCTTCTATTTTCTACTATAATGCCATGGGCGACAAACAACGATTAAAAGAACTCCTTCTTGAAAAATCATATAGAAAAGGAACCTTCACCCTGACCTCAGGGAAAACCTCCGATTTTTATATAGATGGCAAACAGACAACACTTTCTGCTGAAGGAGCTTATCTTTGCGGTAAATTACTTTTTGAACTTCTACAAAAATCCAATACAGTCATTCATGCCGTTGGCGGCATGACCCTTGGTGCCGACCCCCTGATTACTGCAGTATCTATTGCAAGTTATATAGCCAAAGAACCAATCCCGGCATTTATCGTAAGAAAAGAGGCAAAAGGACACGGTACCGGCAACTACATAGAAGGATTGAAAAATATGCCGGATGGCTGCACTGTTGCCCTGCTGGAAGATGTCGTAACCACCGGCGGTACACTTTTACAGGTTATCGAGCGGGTGGAGGCAGCAGGATTTAAGGTTGGCCTTGTTGCCACAGTAGTTGAAAGACAGGAGGGTGGAGTTGAGGTGTTAAAAAAGGCTGGCTATACGCTTGAAGCACTCTTCAGTCGTGAAGAACTCCTTGCGGACTAACCACTATGGAGTGTAAAAAATGTACAGGTAAGCTTGAGGTGCATCGTTCATGTCGTCGTGTGCGATTACGATGCACTGCCTGTGGTAAAGAGTACCAGATCCATGAAGTCGCCAGTGAGCTCGACAGGGAAACAGAAGAAATCCTCGAGCGATATACTGCAATCATATATGACTAACGCCAGCAATGCCCCCCGCAACCCAAAAGCCACATTCTCTGTGCTCTCTGTGGTTAAAGCTTCTCGAAGTCGGAGTTTATACCCTGGTTTTTAAGGGTGCTTATCTTTTATTTTTTATTACAGCTTTTCTGGAGTAAAGCACTAAAATTACAGTTTGAATCTTCATTAAATAAATATATAATTAGACATGACACACGAACAACAGATTAACACATCTTTTGTCAAAGATGATAATGAAGCAACCGTAGTCTGCCCGGACTGCGACCTGGCAAAGAATGTCTCCGTGGAAAAGTTCCGCAATCACCAGCATAAAATTAAAGTAAAATGCACATGTGGGCACATTTTCGAAATAATGCTGGAGTTCCGCCGCCATCGCCGCAAAGAGACCACCCTGACAGGAGCTTACACGCCGGAGACACCGAGTATGCGCGGAGGAGCCGTTACAGTTGTCAATCTCTCTTTAAGTGGAGCATGTTTTCAAATACGGGGAAAGCATGATGTACAAATCGGCCAGCAGGGAGCTATTAATTTTATCCTCGATGATCGCAAGCAGACAGTTTTTTTTAAAAATGTGATTATCCGTTCAGTCAGAGAAAACCGTATAGGCTGTGAATTTATTGAAGACCAGGCCTATGAACCTGCACTCGGCTTTTATCTCCAGCCCTGATCACCACCAAGTTCTTTGCCAATGATCCTCTCTGCCTGAAGCAAAAACGGCTTTAAGGTCTCCGGTTGCAGAGCACTCACAAGCAGCCCCCCTTCTTTTCTAACTTTCTCGGCAAGCGTCCCTTTCTCCAGTAAATCAACCTTATTGTATAGCTTCAGACATGGAATATTCTCCAGGTCAAGATCTCTGAGAAACTGCTCAACAACATTCATCTGGTCATGATAGGCCGGGTTGGAAATGTCGACAACATGGATCAGCAGATCAGCCTCTTTCAGCTCTTCCAGTGTCGCCATAAATGCCTTGAGAAGTTCTGCAGGCAGATTTCGGATAAAGCCAACGGTATCGGTAATAATCACCTCTGTTTCTGCTGGAAACCTCAACCTGCGGCTGGTTGGATCAAGAGTTGCAAAAAGCTTATCTTCTGCAACTATTTCACTATTGGTCAGGGTATTGAGCAATGTGGATTTCCCGGCGTTGGTATACCCTACAAGGGAGAGAACAGGCAGGTCTTTTTTCCTTCTTTTTGCCCGTCGGCGATACCGTTCCCGACTGACATTTTTCAGCTCCTTTGCCAGTCGTGCCACTCTATCATTAATGCGCCGCCGATCAATCTCCAGCTTGGTCTCACCCGGCCCCCTTGCCCCTATTCCTCCTGTCAACCTGGAAAGTGCATCATCTCGGGATGAAAGCCTTGGCAGCATATATTTCAGCTGGGCCATCTCCACCTGGAGTTTGCCTTCCCTGCTCATTGCCCGATGAGCAAAGATGTCGAGAATCAACTGAGTACGGTCAATAACCCTCAGCTCTGTAAAATCGATTATCGAACCTATTTGAGAGGGATTCAGTTCCTGGTTAAAAATCAAGAGGTTGGCATCGAGTTGCAGAGCTCTGATCATTATATCAGCAAGCTTACCTTTTCCAAGAATTAACCGCGGATTAACTTTCCGTCTACGTTGCAGGAACGTATCCAGAACAAGAACATTATCAGATCGACACAATTCAACAAGCTCTGCAAGTGATTCTTCGGCACGGGTTTTAGCTTCAGTGCTGACACTTACAAGTATAGCCCTGTCCTGTTGCTGATCTACTTTTCTTGTCCTGCTGCGGGAAGCAAACTCTCTTTCCAGTGCCAGGATTAGTTCCTCGGCAGAATCAGTCTGGTTGGCAGGGTGAACAGGCTCTAGAAATGTCCAGTTCCTGCCATCCTTTTCTGTCGGCAAAAGATGTGCAGTGTAAATTCGTTCGGGAAGTCCATCGGCAGTGATCTTCAGTACCGAAAGAAGATCCAGTCGTAAAAAAAGAAGATCCATTAAATCTTCATCACTGATACCTTCTCCGGCAAGATGGGTATGTATCAGCCGCACTCCCTTCAATCTTCCTCCGGAGGAGCGCAAATGACCAAGTTGCGGGATAACGATCTGAGAAAAATCACCCACAATAATGGATTCAACTTTGCCGGATCTATGGATAAGCAGCCCTATCTGTCGATTCAGCTCCTGCGATAGCCGACAGAGTGTCCGGGCCATCTCCGGATTAATAATATTATCCCGCGGCACCCTTTTGCCCCCTAAACGCTCGAGGGATTTCATCTGCTGCTTTTTCAATCCGTTTGTATTTCCGGTTACAATTCCGATAAACCTTCTCCTGTTCCTGTTGTCGGTTTTTTAGCCCTCACTCTTTATCCCTGACACCGGATTGCAACAGCCGTGTACAAACAGTATCCGCTGTGTATTTATTCCAAATCTTATCTTCATACGAATCATGACAACCGACACACTGTCCAACACGCAGGATCGCTCTAAGCTCTTTGCCGTTAAATGGCCGTAACTCAGGTCTTGAACTGTACTGCAAGGGGTTCCCGTCAAGATCCACATATCCATCAAACGGGGCCGTCCTGCCACTATGAGTATCCACACCCTGATCCAGCCCTTCAAATACCAGCTTGCCGTCTTTTTCGAACAGTGTTCCTTCTCCAAGCCCAAGGCTTTTTGTCGACCCATGGCAATCGATACAACTGCGGCCTTTGGCCTGGGTAGTATGAGGATTGATGGCTGCCATGGTAAACCTGTTAAAACTCTTTTCGATATCACCTTCTTTATCCACCACAGTAACAATATCCTGACAGCCGGGAGTTACAATCACAACCTTATCGCTCCAAACCCCAAGCATCGGTTTTTCATATCGAATATAGGATCTCCCCTCCTCCCATAAACCGTCAGTCTCTTCCAGACTCAGTTTATCAAGGTGAGTCTGGCCGGCATCTCTTTTGGCGTGACAGCCATAACACTGTGCCACCCAGGTGGAATGACAGGCCTCACAGGTAACCCTCTTGTGGGCAGAAAAATCACATACACCTTTTTTAGGCTCCCTTAAGGGACGTTTTTTCTCATCTACCTTGCCTGTGAGGAGCCAGCTACCATTTTCTTTAACAACATTGGTTAACAGCTCGTTTTTTCGTGTCTTTCCTGGACTGGATGAATGACACATTTCACACGAGATCTCCAACTGTTCTTCGTAGTGGGCATAGCTTGTGCCGTCGCCCATGATCTCATTGCGGGTATGGCAGTCTATGCACTCCATCCCCTTGCTATGGTGTACATCGTCGGCAATCTCCAGGTAAAACCTGGCACCCGGCAACTGCCTGGAGTTCAGGTCCCCCTTCTCGTATGGAGTACCGTATCCTTCAGATTCAAAAATCCCCATATATGATATACCTATCCGGCCTGATCGATTATGGCAGCGAACACAGTTTGCGGTATGAACCTTTGAGGTGATCAACGGATGCACTTTTTTCTCAGGTAACTCC
>JAUVON010000347.1 GCA_030599175.1 Desulfobulbaceae bacterium
AAAGCGGGAAGCCTTCCGCCGTATTACCGAGGCTCTTAATGCCAAAGGTATTTTCTATGCCCACCGTAAGGTGATTGTAGATTTTCCCCATGATGCTCCTAAGGCTCTGGTTGACGAAGAGACCAGAGAAAAGGCGCTGGAGGCTGGAGCTGCAGCAGCCATGGCAGCAGAAGCTGATCAGCAGAAGCAGGCCCAGAGCAAAAAAACGGAGGATGACTGGTAGTTTTTACGATGATCTCTCGTTTTCTTTAGTCACCATAATAAAGATAAGGGGAATAAAGAGCAGCGTTAAAAAAGTGCCGACAATAAGACCGCCGATAGCTACTGCACCCAGAGGGGCCAGACGTTCAAGGCCGATTGCAGAACCCATGGCAACAGGCAGCATTCCTGCGGCCACCGCAAAGGCAGTCATTAATACCGGCCTGGTGCGGATATGAATTGATTCGAGCATGGCCTCTTTTTTATCCAGACCTTCCGCCATTTTTTCCTGGGCAAAATGAATAAGAAGAATCGCGTTGTTGACGATGATGCCTGAGAGAAGGATAAAGCCCATCATGGCCGGCATGGAGACATGATAATCGAGGATCAGGTTTGTCCAGGAAGCTCCGATAATAGTCAGCGGAATGGAAAGGACAATCAATGTTGCCACCTTGATACTGTCAAAGAGAGCAATCAGGGTGAAAAAAATAAGGATTACCGCAAAGCCGATGGCCGCCACCATTCTTCCGGCTGCGTTTTTAAACTGTTTGACATCCCCGCTCTGCTCCATGGTTACCGATGGAGGCAGTTTCGTTCCTCCAAACGCCTTTTGAAAATCAGCCATAATATGAGAAATGGCTGCCTTTTCTCTCGACCCATATACATTGAGGGTATAATTCAACCCTTCTCTGGTGATGATTCCCGGCTCCTGCCTACTCTTAAAAGAAGCGACGGCTGCAAGGGGAATTTTACCTTTCGGGGAGTCAAGCAAGGTGGATTGCAGGATATCTACACTGTCCCGCTGCTCTTCAGGGAGCCAGACACGCACACCAAAATCGACGCTGTTCTGCAGAGGGAAAGAACCAACCATCGCTCCCCGTAAAACCGCCTGCAGCTGGCCAGCAATATCACCGCTTTTAAGGCCGTACATTGCGGCCCGCGCCTGATCAATTTCCAGGTTATATACGGTTTTATCGTTGTGCCATGTTCTGGCAACCGAGACCAGACCTTTTGTTTTATAGAGGGCTTTTTCTACCAGATCTCCTGCCGTTTCCAGATCAGCAAAGCTTGGGCTGGAGAGGGTTACATCAACACTTGCCCGTATGCTTGCCATGGCTGTTGCACCAAAATCGACGACCTCAAGGCTCTTTATATTGTCAATTTGGGCCAGAAGAGGCCGCAGTCGATGTTCAATCTCCCAGATAGTTTCGTCCCGTTCATAACGATTGACATAGGTGGCGGTAATCGCAATATGGTCTGTACCGCTGCCACTACCAATGCTGAGCACTCCCGGTTCACTGCCGATGGCTGAAGAGAGGCGGAGCAGGGGGCCGTTTTCAGTGAGTATGGTGTTCGCCTTCTCTATGATGCGCTGACTTGCTTCAATCGGCAGATTCGGGTCTGTAACGATATTAACCCTTACCCCGCCGGTATCCATGGGGGGCATCAGCTCCTGTCCCACCGTGGGCATTACTCCCCGCACACTGATCACAAAGAGCAAAGCCAGGCAGATAAAATAGGCTACAGCTATGATTTTACTCCGTAATGCTAAGCCGACAGCTATGGAAAAAAAGGAGCGTATCTGGTCCATGACAAAGCCGGTTATGCGGTGGAAAAAATTTTCAAGCCGTAGAACCCAGGGATGCTCCATGGTTAGTATCTTCATTGACAGCAGAGGTACTGCCGTGATGGAAATAATGTATGAGGCGGTAAGGGCCAGAAGCAGGGTTCCCACCAGGGGACGGAATATGGTCTGGGGATAGCCGCCGACAAAGAGGATGGGGGCTAAGGCAATCATTGTGGTGACAGTGCCGGAAAGATCGGCAAACATGATCTCTCTGGTGCCGGAGAGCACAGATTTTCTGATATCGTCACCACCCTCTTTATAGTGGCGTTCAATGTTTTCCATCACGACCACCGTGTCGTCAAGCAGCAAACCAAGAGCCAGAATAATGCCGGTCAGGGTTACTACATTAAATTCGATGCCCACGATCCACATCAGGGCAATGGTGGTGGCATAGACCACCGGAATGGTGGCAAGAACAATCAGTACCTGACGAAAACTGGCAAGAAAGAAGAAGACCACAATTGTGGACATGATAATGGCGTCCCGCAGGGCCTCGAACATATTCTCTGTACTCTGGACAATGGTATCCTTCTGGGTGTCCGTTATCTCAAATTGCAGGTTTGGATAATTTGTTTTTATTTTCGCCAGTTTTTCCTCAACCCTGGAAACAGTATTAAGTACATCGGCATTAAGTCCACGCTGGACTGAAAGAGCAATGGATTCCCGACCATTACCGTAGTAGCCTGAACTGTTCTCATAATGGCCAAAATAGATGTCACTCACATCACCCAGCCGTACATTCGGTGTTAACTGAAGGTCGCGAAGACCCTCTATTGTCTCCTCTTTACCGGGAGACTTTAACAGGTACCGGCCTTTATCATTGGAGATAAAACCAACGGCATAATCCTTATTATTGCTCTGCAACGTTGCCAGCACTGTAGTAAGACCTAGCCCATATTGATCCAGTCTGGCCTTGTCGATGATGATTTGCACCTCTTTTTTATAACTGCCGAAGATGTCCACATTGGCCACGCCCTGAGTCTTGAGGAGTTCATGGCGCAACTGGTTTTCAGCAAGTTGGCGGATATCAGGCAGGGGTATCGAATCTGAACTGATGCCGATAACCACAACGGGAGCAGTTGCGGCGGAAATTTTATGGACCTGCGGCTCTTTGATATCAGGTGGCAGGGCCGAGCGAATCTTATTTAAAGAACCCGTGACATCGCTTGCTGCCATATCAAGATCTTTACTGTATTCAAATTCGGCCCGGATAACGGAAACTTCATCAATAGTGGTTGAAAAGACCCTGCGAATCTTATCCAGGCTGTAGAGTTCCTCTTCCACAACTACGGCAACGTTTGCTGCAAGAGTTTTGGCGGAACCACCGGGCTGGATGATAACCACGGCA